>CALGCU010000281.1 GCA_937886455.1 uncultured Bacteroidales bacterium
AATAGTATGTAAAAGCAACGAAATAAATAATAACCCACAAAACCAATGTCACTAGAAAACTAGAACACTAACCTCACTCTAAAAAAACATCCGCAATGTCAGTACACTGCGGATGTTGATGTATCTTGCAATACGATTATTGATCCTTGCGTTCAGGACGTGGACGACGTTCACCTCTTTCCGGACGTGGACGACGTTCCGGTTCTACATAGTCTGCCGGTTTTTCTTTGAGTACACGTGCAGACAATTTGAACTTACCTGTCTTTTCATCCACTTCAAGAAGTTTTACATCGATATTGTCACCTTCTTTGAGTCCTGTCTCTTCGATGGTGTTGTAACGTTTCCAGTCAATTTCAGAGATGTGAAGGAGTCCTTCTTTACCTGGAAGGAATTCCACAAACACACCATAAGGCATCACTGATTTAACGCGTGATGGGTAGGTCTCACCTACTTCAGGAAGAGCAACAATGGCACGCACTTTAGCCACAGCAGCGTCGATAGATTCTTTGTTGGTAGCGGCAATTTCTACGCGGCCACCTTCTTCTACTTCTTCTATAGCCACAGTAGCACCGGTTTCTGCTTGAATGCCTTGGATGATTTTACCACCGGGGCCAATAACAGCACCAATCAATTCCTTAGGAATCATCATAGTGACAATACGTGGTGCGTGCGGTTTGAGGTCAGGACGTGGTTCAGCCAATGTTTCTTGAATCTTATTAAGAATGTGCATACGACCTTCGTGTGCTTGCATCAAAGCTTTTTCAAGGATTTCGTAGCTGAGTCCGTCAACCTTGATGTCCATTTGGGTGGCTGTGATACCATCGCGTGTACCGGTTACCTTGAAGTCCATATCGCCGAGGTGGTCTTCGTCACCGAGGATGTCAGACAATACGGCATAATTGGTACCTTTGTTTTCAGAAATCAATCCCATAGCGATACCTGAAACGGGTTTTTTGATGGGCACTCCGGCATCCATCAACGCCAATGTTCCGGCACACACAGTAGCCATTGAAGATGAACCATTGGATTCGAGAATGTCAGACACTACGCGTACTACGTATGGATAGTCGGCAGGAATCATCGGTTTGAGTGCGCGATAAGCCAAGTTACCATGACCTATTTCGCGACGTCCCACACCACGTTGTGCTTTTGCTTCACCGGTGGAGAATGGAGGGAAGTTGTAGTGTAACAAGAAACGGTCTTTGCCTTGTACTAAAGCTTCGTCAATAATCTTCTCATCCATCTTAGTACCGAGTGTAACGGTGCTCAAAGATTGGGTTTCACCACGTGTGAAGATTGAAGAACCGTGAGGACCGGGCAGATAGCCCACTTCCGACCAGATAGGGCGTATCTCTGTTGTAGTACGTCCGTCAAGGCGTTTACCCTCATCCAAAATGCAACGGCGCATGGCTTCTTTTTCCACATCATGATAGTAACGGTCGATGAGGGAGAGTTTTTCAGCCAATTCAGCGCTGTCCATGTCAGCGTGTTCTTCTACATACTTTTCTTTATATTCGTCACGGATTGCATTAAATCCGTTGGCACGTGCGTGTTTGTCGGTGTTGCCTGAAGCTGCCATTGCATAAGACTTTTCATAGCAAGCTGCCTTAACTGCTGCGCGCAGGTCTTCGTCGTTTACTTCGTGGCAGTATTCACGTTTCACTGTTTTTCCGGCAGCCTCCATCAATTCGATTTGCGCTTGGCATTGCACCTTAATAGCTTCGTGAGCGGCTTTCATGGCGTTGAGAAGGTCCATTTCAGACACTTCGTTCATTTCGCCTTCCACCATCATGATGTTATCCATGGTAGCAGCTACCATGATGTCCATATCGGCTGTTTCGAGTTGTGCGAAAGTTGGGTTAATCACATATTCGCCATTGATGCGTGCCACACGTACCTCAGAGATAGGTCCTTGGAAAGGAATGTCACTGACAGCCAAAGCGGCTGATGCAGCCAAACCGGCAATACAATCTGGCATGTCCACTCCGTCAGCTGAATAGAGTGTGACATTCACAAATGTGTCAGCATGATAATTGTCGGGGAAAAGAGGACGAAGTGCGCGGTCGATGAGACGTGCGATGAGGATTTCGTAGTCGGAAGCACGACCTTCACGACGTGTGAAACCTCCCGGAAAACGTCCGTTGGAAGCGAACTTTTCTTTGTACTCCACTGTGAGTGGCATAAAGTCGGTGCCTGGCATGGCATCTTGAGCGGAACAAACGGTAGCTAAAAGCATGGTTTGCCCCATTGTCACCATTACGGCTCCATCGGCTTGCTTGGCCAATTTACCTGTCTCTAATGTAATGGTGCGTCCATCACCCAATGTGATGGTTTTTGTAACTACATTCATACAAATTATTTTTTATAAACACAAAATTTGTGCAAAGGTAAGGAATATTTGCGAAATAGCCCTATCTGGATGTTGTTTTTTGTTTACCAATCAATAAGCTTAGCCTATCCCACATCCCCTCACATCCAAAAACTAACCAAAAAAATTGCGATTAAGCAAGAGCAATGGAAAACTTGTTTTCTAATTGCCGAGCACAAGCAATTTATCTAAACGGCGTGCCGTGTCCGCCACCCCTCCAAAACTAACTAA
>CALGCU010000282.1 GCA_937886455.1 uncultured Bacteroidales bacterium
CATCTCGGGACCACTAGATAGGAATAAATTTCTTTTTTAACGGACAACAATAATTTTTTTTGCCGAACAGTAATGATTCTTAGCACATTCACAGGCAGGGACACATTTTTCATACAATATCACCTCAAAATTGCATTAGTAACAAAAAAAAATTACTACCTTTGCCACCTATTATAATTTGGGTAAATGTGGCGATGTCACAACCCTTGACAAACAACAAAAAAACTCTATTACACAACATTACAGTAGTAAAAACAGGAGAAGCGTCTCCTGTAACAAACAAAACAACAACCTGATGGATGGCACACACGCCACCCACCACACAAAGAAGAACAAGAATGAAATTTGGAATATTAACACACCTTAACGCCCTTAATAAGTTACTTACACTGGTGGTACTATGCGGACTGACTCATGTTGCGATGGCATCAACAAGTCTGTACAACTCACTTGACGAGCACCTTGCCGTGCCTATGCAGCAACAAGCCATCATGGAGTCTTACCAGCCACGCACACCCTCCAAGAGCACCCACACCCAACACTACACACCCATTGAGGCCAACTATGCCGCACAAGCCTTGCGCTCCGGCACACGGGGTGTGAACAGTTATGGAGGAGGATACCACAATCAAGCCAGCAACCATGTTGCCGCCACACAACTCCCTGCAACACCACACACCGGCACACATGGAAACGCCCACGCACAACCTCACCCACCCTTGCCGACGAAGACATCACCCTCGCCGACGGAATGATGATGAAAGCACCTCCGGGAGGAACGGGGGGAGGTATCGGTGATGGCAACTCCGATATTGATAATACACCGACCATCGATATGCCCATAGGCAATGGCACATGGCTACTCATCCTTCTTGCCATAGGATATGCAATTCTCAGAAGAACAAAAACAAATATTCACATTCTTAATAAATAAGCCCTATGAAAAAGACATTTATCATCCTCAGCCTCCTCATAGGATTAACCTTTATTGCTCAAGCACAACTCAATATGGGTTTACCACAAACACTAACCTACAGCAATACACCCGACTCTATAAAAGCCTCACTATTCTCCACAGATGGCACAGCCATGCCATTTGACTCACTCTACATCACCACCGGTGCACCATGGACTGAAACCGTCAACTTCTACCATTCATCTCGAGGCGCCAACATCAGCACAGGACTCAATGCATCCTACGTTTTCACCGGCACACCTACAACAGCCAATTCTGTAGGTAAACGACCAAAAGCAGAAGGGAAACACTACACATCTTCTACTGATTACACTAACGCACTTCGAAATAATCCGGAATTATTTGAAAGCACCTTAGATGGTTTCCTCTACGACAACAAAAGAACTGAGGTAACAGAAAAACATTATGGATGGCATGTCATAACAAAAACTACAACTTATGAGTATAAGGTGGAAATTTCCTCTACAATAAAGGCTTCAAAAGGATTATTTAGTGGAGATATAACATACGAATACACAGAAGGAAAGAATCCTATTTATACAAAAACCCCCAATATCGAATATGAATATGCACGCACACAAAAGCATGCTGAGCCTAACACTTCTTCCATTCCCTCCAATACTCAAAAAGCCATCACTGAGGCCGATGCGGAATGGCAATCCACATTAAATAATATAACAACATGGAATCCTCAAATCAACAATTCAAATGCAAGTCAATATTATAAAGGCGAAGCACCCGGTCGGTTATCCCCCAAAACATATCAAGTAACACAGAACAAAACCTTTTCAGAAAATTTTGTTGATTCTATCTACATTTGGGCAACTAAAGAAGAGATAGATAATGGCACATTCACACTACCTGCCACCAATGCTGAAATTGAAGAACTTATCAACAGGTCAACAACCAACTCCACAGGCAACACTTTCAACATCACCGAAGAGGCTGACATGTATGACATAGTAGGTCAGGTACGTCACCATTTTACAGTAGGGACACCTAATAGCGTAACTTACGGCACTTGCCACTACAACTACTACGACACTACATGGTATAACCACAATAGTGGCGCATATACTATAGAGAAATGCACTTCCAACCCATCCGCTACCTATCACGAATGGGACGAGAACTATATCAATACAGGCCAAACCACACAAATACTAAACAGTTCCAATCAAAGCGAGTACTACTCCACCATTATCAATAAAAAGCCCGCCGTTGCCATGTTGGTATATGCAAAAAATGGTAATGAATTCCAATACATTCGCACAGCCAACCCATGCACACAACGCGCCGGACGCATCACAAACAAGAAAATTTACATCCATGCATACGTAAATGACTTACATTGGAACTCCGGCGACTACCTCGGATGGATGCAACCCGTCAATTGTGATATCTACTTGGATAATGTGAGACTGAGTGCTGCCAATAACGAAGAACTCTTTACGGTATATGATTTCATAAAACAAATCAACGGGGACGGAGGTGAAAATAGTATAGAGGATTTTTCATGCGTCTATAAGAAAGCCTCTGTATTTTATTTACCCGAAAACTCCGGCAACACAGCGAATACTTCCACGATTCATTTACGAGGAAAAAACTATTTAGGAGGCAACATGGCAGGAAAACCTAAAATCAACATGGACGTCATGGGTTCATATTCGGGCGCAACTGTATATATACCCGTACGATACGTAATGTCCAATTTCTCTGCTCCTATCGCTATCAAAGATAGTATATTATTCACAAGTGATGGAACAACAAATCATCCATTTGACAAAAACAAAGTACTAAGCAATACGACAAAACGTCCTCAAATTATTTGTCAATTTGACGCTGTGTGGGCAGACGGAGCAATTAAAAATGATGGATACATAGACTTATCTACTCGCACATCCACTCTTCCTGATGTAACTATAGGAGGAACACATATGGCAGACCGCTGCATCATAGACGAAACTGGTTATTCAGAAGCATTTGGTACAAAAACTCCTTATCCTACAAAAATATGGGGATATTCTTACCTTCCTCATCTACGCTACGAAGCCCCATTAGTAACAGGAGGTGAGCATGGTACATTCGTCATCAATGGTGGTCAAATAAACCTTTGGCCTGCTAATGGATACACCTTAGATGGTTATATACAACGAACACCACTTGTACTTATACCAGTTCTGAACCGACCTTCAGGCAACCTCATTATGCGCTCGGGCAAATCTACCAACTACATGGCATGTGGAAATTCCCTATGGTCACTCAACATCAAAGGAACTGACACAGAAATATTCCAAGAATCATCAGATGGTATATTATCTTTCTTTGATAAAGCTAGTGCAACTTGCGGCTTATATGGCATTGGCGATGGTTATCCACAAGGAACCCTTATTGTAAATGGAGGAACAATATCAGCCAACACAGACGAATATAGTTATGGCTACACCACTGGACAACCGAATGTGGATGATGCTACAGTTGTTAATGCTAATGGCACCAAACAACCCCTCTTTGGACCCAACGTACAAATCAATGGGAGAACATTCCAATGGCCACTCTATGGGGCTAAAAAAAATCCACACGGCACAGGAAAAGCCTTTTACGGACCAGAAGGAGAAAGTATTTTTAATAGAGAGTTCATTTGTCATAATGACAATGGAGATAGCAATGATCATGGGAAAGTAAGGCCTCCTTGTGGATATGATAAGCCTACAACCCAAAAATGGAATAATGGAACACTTTATAATTATACTGACTTTGATGTTTCTGGAAATCCTGTTGCGCACAAAACTAAAACCTACACCATCGACTGGACATGGAGTATTGAAGAGTGGGATGAAAGCGAATATCAAGCTAAGAACCTTCACGGCGATCCTGTTTCACGTTTAGCATACGCTTTGCCGGAAGCAAACAAAGACTATACAGCCTTTAACGAAATAAACACCACTACAGAACCTGAAGCTCATAATCCTTTGGCTGAAGAAGGCAAAAAAGCTGTGATTGGAAATGTTGGCACCGCCCAAGAATATCTCTATGGCATGACCAATGTATGGTCAGACGACAAGGCTTTGGGATACTTCTACCTGCCGTCAGAAAACAGTGGTATCATGCAAAACTATTATGTACAAAACGGCGAAACGGTAAGCACCTTTGACCTTACCCAAAGTAGCGTTACCACCCCCTACCACCCCTACCATCTATGGATAGACAAGGGAGGCGAAATCAGTGTAGCTGACAACTACGTCATTCACGGACGTCCTCACTATCGTGCCACCTATACAGAGGATATTTATCAAACCATCGCCATGCCGTTTACGGCAACGAAGTTCTTTGTCACCGACCCATGGGATGACCAATTCCGGTTCTACTCCTATGTGGAAGTGGATGATGCCAATGCAGCAGGTGTGCCGGCTGCCGACAGAATAGCCATTAACAACAATGCCTATTGTTATCTCTACTTCTTGGATGACGAAGCCACCAACTCTGCTGAAGATGATGACATAGTGCACGACCAACGAGCCACAGGCGTAAACAACACCTTCCGTAGTTATTATCACACCCACACAGATGGTTCTACAATGCAAGCTGGCAAAACATACGTGATAAAATTCCCGAAAGTGGATGACACCAACTACTGGGGAACAAACACTGTAACTTTGCAAGGTGAGAAAGGACAAACTATCTTAGGAAAGGATGGCTTTACCTTTGCCACTCGTCCGGAAGCCACTGCTAACGATGCACTGAATCCAAGCTTTATCATGGATGGTAACACTACCTTTGCTACACAAGACATCAGCGGAGAAGGCGAGGTTTACTTGGTAGATCCGGCTCAATGGGGCAATGACTCCTTCCATGCCACCACAGTAAGCACATTGGCACCTATGCAAGGCTACCTTGTGGGAAGCGCCACCACCATGCAACGCTACCGTATCATAGGACGAGAAGGAAAAGTGGAACAAACAGCCCTCGACCAACTCATAAACACAGGATGGACGGCTGTGGGAGCACACCAAGCCATGCTCATCATGACGCCTCAAGATGCCCCTGCACATATCTACACAGCCGAAGGTAAATTGTGGAAGACCATCTCACTCACAGCCAACACCGGAGTGGTGGTGAATGCACCTGCGGGATTCTACATTGTACACACCGGAAACGAAAGCAAAAAGGTATTGGTACACTAAGCACATTTCATCCAACTTAATTATATCCCCCGAAGGACGACCCACAGTGGTCGTCCTTCTTTAATTTGAAGGGAACAGTGTCCGGTAAAAATAGGGTTACACCATGTCACTTACATATATAACCCACTCATAAAAAACTAACTGAAAAAGCACTGTCGCCCTCCAATGACGTAGCGCTGTATTTATAAAATTTATTCGC
>CALGCU010000283.1 GCA_937886455.1 uncultured Bacteroidales bacterium
TACGAATACTTTCACCACAAAGTTCGAATGCACGTTCAGCCATGAGGTTTTCCATATTAAGTGGTTTATCCTCCAATCCTGCACGACGACGCACTTTATTGAATTGTTCAGCCGGGTCAAGTCCATAGAGATTATCCGGAGCATTACCTTCTACAGAACCGATAGCAGCTTCGGCAAACATTAAGAGCACGTCAGCATAGCGCATTACAGGCATATCCACTCCGTCTTCATTTCCCGCATAGGTACGTTTCATCCATTCAATGCGATATTTACCCAAATAGAATCCGTCAATTCCACCAAACTTTTGATAGAGTCTATCCTTTGCAGGGTCAGCATCAGGGAAAGCAGAAACCTCACTACTTTGTCCGCTACCTTTATCATATTCCCATTGATAAGGAAGTATAGTAATGTCACGACGTTTGTCGTTTTTCTCAAAGTCCCACAAGAAAGTGGGCACCACTTGAATCATAGCTTGAACCTTAGTGTCACTTTTTCCGTCACCACCAAGGTATTGTGCATTGATGATACATTTAGCACTGTTAGTAGAGATTTTTGCTCCATTGAGGCAAAGGAATTGTCCGCGTGCTCCATCAAGGAAAGGCAAAGCCCAAAGGTATTCTGATTGCGAATAGTCAGTGACGTCCGCACAAAGTTTCTTAAACACGTCTACGAAGTCGGCTTGAAGTTTTCCATCTTCTTCTTTGATGATTTGCGCACAAGCCCACACTACTTCTTGATAGAGTTCTTTACGTTTTTCCGGGTCAGTAACATTGTATTGCACAGCACAATCGTTAATACCCGTACCGCCATCCACGATTTGGTTAGGACGAAGTGCTTTACCCGCATACATCAAATCCATGCGTGCCAAGAGTCCGAGTGCCACTGCTTTAGAAGGACGTCCGGTGTAGTTTTTAGCGCCACGAGGACATTGAGCCGACCATGGCATGAGGTAAGCAGCATATCGAAGGTCAGAACGCAACTGTTCATAAATTACATTACGGTCGGTTTTCTTCACATAGAGGTCTTCGTTGTTCAATCCGTCAAATGATTTAAAGCATGCAGGGACATCACCCCACAATTTCACCATTTCGAGATAGCAGAATGCTCTAAGTGTGAGTGCTTCTCCGAGTAGGTATTGGAATGTAGCATCAGTGGTGTCTGAGTATTGTTGAATACCATCAATAACCACATTAGCACGTTCCACTGCTGCATTGAGATACGCCCATGGGTCTTTACCATTAGAAGTAGAGAGGTCACCTGTACCTTTACTCATTACATATTTAGAGGACTCCATTGCCTGGCCTTGTCCTTTGTTGCAGTATTCAATATCAGTATTGAGTGCGATGTATCCTCCGCAGAGGCGATTACGGAATGATTTGTCTTCTCCAAAAAGATTGTAGATACCTCCGATGGCTTGCTCTGTCATATCTGCCGACTTAAACACAGATACGTCCATTGCTGAAGGAGAATCTGTTTTGAAGAAATCTTCTTCACATGCTGCGAGTGAGAGCAAGAAAGCGAAAATTGCGATGTTATAAATATATTTTTTCATTTTACAACGAATTAAAATTGAATATTAAGTCCGACATTGATACCACGTGATTTAGGATAAGCCGAGAAGTCCACACCCGGTGTAAGTGGGTTTTTAGACGAGCGTGTATCCACCTCAGGGTCTAGTCCCGTGTATTTTGTAGCACAGAAGAGGTTAGTTCCTTGTACGAAGAGTCGTATTTGTTCTATGTGTGCTTTGTCCAACCACACTTCAGGTAGTGTATAACCGATGGTGAGGTTTTGCAAGCGCAAGAATGAACCATCTTCCATATTTCTGTCGGTGACGATGTAGTGTGACATAATAGGAGAAGCGTGATTAGCACCTTTATCTGCGTTTGCTTGGTCTAATGCTTGCGCAAAAGCAGTGTAGGAGTCACCATACAAGAATGCTTGTCCAGCTGAGAGTCCTGCCGGAAGATAGTTACCTTCTTTATCAAAGAGTGAGTAACGGTTAGCCCAATTAACAGCATTTACAAGGTTACGCATGCGTGATTTTTCGGTGAGTGTGGTATATTCCATATTGCTGAGGTTGAGTATTTTGTTCCCCCAAGCAAATGTAAAGTTGGCAGAGAGGTCAAATCTTCCCCACTTGTTTCCTCCAATTTGCGCAGCGATGTTGAATCCTCCAGTGAGTACAGGCACTGTATTACCTAAAACGACTTTATCTTTTTCATCAATGATTCCATCTCCTTTATCAGGAGTTCCATCTCCGTCTGTATCCACTGTGAGTTGGTCTTTAAATTTGACTGCTCCCGGGCGTAGGTGTTTTGTACTCAAGAAACCTTCCGTAGCATAGGTTGGAACATCAGTACCCATTCCCCATGCGTCAGAAGAAGGCGTGTAAGATATAAAGTCGCCAGCCGTGTAGTATCCATCCGTTTCGTATCCATATACATTACCAATAGGTTGTCCTTCCTCTACAAGGAATTCAGCCAGTGTGAGGTATTCAGATGATCCGAAACAACTGGTTTGTGCTTGTAGTGATGTAACATTACCTAAGTCAATTACCTTATTTCTATTATAGGCAATGTTTCCATCCACAGAGAGTCCGTAGTTCAGTGATTTAGACTTATGGTCCAGGATTACACCTTTCACAGAGAATTCCACACCCATGTTTTGTGTAGAACCAATGTTTTGGTATTGTGAGTTGTAGCGAGAAGGCAGTGTTTGTTTGATGATCAGGTCGCGTGTGTTGTTCCAATAGAGGTCAATAGCTCCGGTGAGTCTTTCATTGAAGAATCCGTAGTCAATACCCAAGTCACGTGTGATTGTAGTTTCCCATTTGAGGTTGGGGTTTTGTGCTATTTTCTCAGAACCACCTACTACAAGGATATTGCTTGCTCCGTTACCCATATTGATATAGGTCATTTGTTGTGAGAGGAAGTCAGCGTGTAGGTATCCGAGGTCTACATTATTGTTACCTGCCATACCGTAAGAGAGGCGTAATTTCAAGTTGCTCAACCACTCTGATGCACCTTGCATCCAACTTTCATCAGAGAGACGCCATGCAGCTGCCACAGATGGGAAGTAGCCCCATTGGTTTTGGTTTTCAAATCTTGTAGAAGCGTCAGCTCGGAAAGTTGCTGTGATGTAATATCTTCCGAGATAGTCGTAGTTAGCACGTCCGAAGAAGCTGAGTTGGTTGTCTTTTGGTGCTATATAGTTTTGTATTTCAGAGTAAGAAGCCTGTCCAAGATAGTTGAAAATTTCCCCTTTGGTCATGTCGTAGTTGCCTTTGTATCCGAATCCGTAGAGCGTTTTTGTTTCCGATTTACGGATGATAGTTTCTTCTCCCAAGAGTATAGATACTTGGTGTGCTTTATTGAATTTTTGTTTCCACTCGATGGTATTAGCATTTCTCAGACGTGATTCATGTTCGTCAAGCACTTGTACTTGTGCCGTTCCCATAGGTACTCCTGGTCGTCCTGTGTTTCGTGCGAAATAGGTAGTAGGTCCGTAGTAGCGGTCTGTTTCTATATTTCTTGAGTCATATCCTAATTCCACTTTAGCTGTGAAGTGTTTTGCGAACTTGTAGGATACGTATCCATTCATTGTCCACTTATCGTCTTGTTTTAGTTTATAGTTGTCACGGATAGTGGTGATTGGGTCATAGAGCGATCCGAATGTTTCATCTTCGTCATCTCCACTGGATGAAGTTCCTTTCATGTGTAAATCTGTAGGCGCATAAACTACCGCATTACGCAATCTTGATTCAGTCGCTGTACCGGCATCCTTGATAGCATTAGAACCTGCACCAAGTACAGACGTATTAGTGTATCTTGCAGTGAATCCGAGTGTGAAGTTTTTGAAAGGTTTGAACTTAGCTTTTAAAGAGAGGTTATTACGTGTATAGTTTGATTGCTCCATAATCGCCTTATCATCAATGCGGTTGTAAGAAAGAGTGAAGTTACCATTCTTATTACCACCACTTACACTTACAGAATGGTTAGAATTAAACCCTGTACGTCCAAAAGCTGCATCTTGCCAATCTTCAAATGGGTGCTGATTGGGGTCTGCATATTCTGCGAGGATATCAGCTATAGGAGTAGTTTCCACTTGTGATTCGTCAAGATATTTTGTATTGTGATAGAGTTCGTCGAAGTAAGCATTGAAGTCACTTCTGATTTTGGATTGTTCTGTAATGTTTTTGAGGTAGGCGTATTCATATTGCATGAGTGTGAAGTCCCACACATCCATTACGTCGTATTTTTTTGCTATCTTCTTCCATCCCACATATCCGCTATAGCTGACATTGAATGTCATTTTATCGGAGTCTGAATCCGAGTCTTTTGTTGTGATGATGATTACTCCGTTCGCTCCTTGTGCTCCATAAATTGCTGTTGCTGCTGCGTCTTTGAGTACGTCCATAGATGCGATGTCAGAAGGAGCGATGTCAGAGATGCTTGAAACCGGGAAACCGTCCACGATGTATAGCGGATCGTTAGATTGTGTGAGTGATGTACCTCCACGCACACGTATTTTGACATCTGCGTCGGGTGACCCTTCAGTAGTTGTAACAGATACTCCGGCTAATTTTCCTTGTAGTGCTTCAGAGGCTGATGCTACGGGTAGGTCTTTTAGTTGGTCGGCAGAGACAGAAGCCACTGCAGTTACGAGGTCTCGTTTTTTTGTTGTTCCATACCCAGTCACCACCACTTCTTCAATGACTTGTGCGTCTTCTTTAAGTGTAACATTTATCACACTTCCTGTGATAGGTTTTTCTTCGGTACGCATACCGATGTAAGAGAAGACGAGTGTTTTGGCGTCAGCCGGAACGTCTAATTTGTATGCTCCGTCAAAGTCGGTCACTGTTCCGATTGTTGTTCCTTTGACCAAAACGGATGCTGAGATGATTGTTTCTCCGTTGGCGTCTTTAACTACGCCTGAAACAGTTTTCGTTTGAGCTTGGATGGTTATTGTAGCCATCATTGATAGCGCAAAAACAAAAATGCTCTTCATGGAGAAACGGTTTTTTAGGTTTTTTTTCATTTTACCGTCCATTGAATTAAGTTGAATTAAAGATTGGTTAATTTATTATGTTTTAATTATTTACAAATACACATTTTGGGGTACAATATTTTAAGCAAAGGTATGAATTAAATTGCGTATATACTTGTATTTTTTTGCATGTTTTGTGTAAAAAATGCCACAATTGAGATAGGGAGCATATTCTTTAGCTGGGGAGTTTTTTAAAATTGTTATCTGATAAAATGAACAAAGTCCCATCTCTTTCCTACCTAATGGTAACGGTGATGATAGGACGGGCGGAGCCTACAGGACGTTCGCAGAGCGAACTATAGGACGCT
>CALGCU010000284.1 GCA_937886455.1 uncultured Bacteroidales bacterium
AAACAAAAAAAAAGAAATGGATAAAAACACAGTCATTGGGTTCACACTCATTGCAATCATCCTCATTGGATTTGGATACCTAAACCGCCCATCACAAGAGGAAATCGAACAACGAAAAAGATACAACGACTCTATTGCTGCTGTACAAGCTGCTGAAGAGGCAAAAATCATTGCTGCCGAAGAAGCACACAACCAAGCACTTCTACTGCAACAAACAGCACAAGACACCACCAACAGACAACAACAAATACAAAATGTATTTGGAACATTCGCACCTGCGGCTATTGGTAACGACACAACTTGGACCATTGAAACACAATTGCTCAAACTAAAACTGGCCAGCAAAGGTGGAAGTATCAGAGAAGTAGAACTTAAAAACTACAAAACACACGATTCGCTACCACTCATACTTTTTAACGAAGAAAGCAACCATTTCGGCTTTACCATCATAACCAACAACAATAGAGTACTCAACACTGAAGACCTCTATTTCACACCGGTAAATACACCCATCACCGACGCAGAAGGAAACACCACATTCACACTCCGACTGCTCACAGACACAACTGCTTACACAGACTTTATCTACACTATACCTGCCAACAACTACATGATTAGCATGGACATACAACCAAGCAACATGAACATAGTCATGCCGGCGGGAACCAACTATCTTGAGATGTACTGGAACACCAGAATCAAACAACAAGAACGAGGACGCAAGTTTGAAGAAAGATACTCTATGTTGCAATACAAGTTCTTGGGAGACGACATCGAGAACCTAAGTGAAGCAAAAAATGACCAGAAAATGCTCGGAGGAAAAGTACAATGGATAGCATTCAAAGACCAATTCTTCAGCAGCGTACTCATCAATAACCAAGGATTTACATCCACTGTGGTTGAGAGCAACATAGAAAAGACCAACAGCCCATACCTCAAAACATGCAAGGCTGAAATGACCATACCTTTCGACCCATACGGAAAAGAAACCACATCATTCCAATGGTATCTCGGACCAAACCACTACAAGACTCTGGCTGCATACGACAAAGGGGTAGAAAAAGACCAACGACTACAACTCAACAAACTCGTACCGCTCGGATGGAAACTGTGGGGATGGATCAACAGAATAGCAGTCATACCAATGTTTGACTTCTTCAGCAAATACATATCTAACTTTGGTATCATCATTCTGTTAATGACTATAGTAATAAAATTGTTACTATTCCCACTCACATATAAGTCATACATGTCATCCGCCAAAATGAGAGTACTCAAACCGGAGATTGACGAAATCAACGCACGAATACCGGCAGAAAAAGCAATGGAACGCCAACAAGCCACCATGCAACTCTACCAAAAAGTTGGAGTCAGCCCAATGAGCGGATGCCTACCTATGCTACTGCAAATGCCAATACTATTGGCTATGTTCAGTTTCTTCCCGGCATCTATTGAATTAAGACAACAAAGTTTCTTGTGGGCAGACGACCTATCAAGCTACGATGCAATCATCAGTTGGGATGCACACATACCACTCATCAGCACATTCTTTGGAAACCACATTAGCTTGTTCTGCTTGCTCATGACCATCACGAATATCATCTACACAAAAATCAACATGGCATCAACAGCAGGATCAGAACAAATGCCGGGAATGAAATGGATGATGTACCTCATGCCGCTCATGTTCCTCTTCATATTCAATAACTATGCTGCAGGACTAAGCTATTACTATTTCGTATCACTGTTAATCACAATACTACAAACATACACGTTCCGTTGGATTATCAACGACGAAAAAGTAAGAGCAAAACTACACGAAAAAAGAAAAAATAGCGACAAGAAACCAAAGAAAAGCGGATTCGCTGCACGACTCGAAAAAATGCAACGTGAACAATTGGCTTATCAAAGAGAACAACTAAAAAAACAACAAAGAAAATAAACTCATGAAAAAGTCCCTATATACATGGACAGTCATAGGAATAGTATTGCTGTTTGGTGCGTGCACCAAACAGCAACGCTTTACAGACATTGACCAACACACCCATACACAAGAAATCAACATACATAGATTTGACCTACAACTGGCCAATCTTGACACAAATAAACTACAACAAGAAGTCATAAAACTCTATCAAGACTACCCCGACTTCATGCCACTCTTTGTAGAAGACCTTCTGGAAATACCGGCACAA
The DNA here is from genome assembly GCA_937886455.1 of uncultured Bacteroidales bacterium. GTDB lineage: Bacteria > Bacteroidota > Bacteroidia > Bacteroidales > Paludibacteraceae > Gallipaludibacter. The sequence continues at coordinate 2,196 of CALGCU010000284.1, forward strand.
GACACAACAACCACAATCACACTGCTACACAATTTCCTCACCGACTCACTCTACAGAACAGTCAACCAGAAAGTAGTAGAAACATTCAACGACATCACACCAATAAAAAACAAAATAGAAAAAGCATACGCAAGACTACATTACTTCTACCCGGAAATACAAATACCGGAACTATATCTCTTCATCTCTGGATTCAACAGACAAGTAATGTTCAACAACCAAATACTCGCCATGGGAACAGACATGTACTTGGGAAGCGACTACCCACTATACGAGGAAGTTACCTACACCTACATGCACCAATCCATGCGACCTGAATGTCTGCCATTAGACATCATGTCAGTCATACTGTTTCGCAACATTCGACAACAAAACACAAACCCGACACTACTTGACGAAATGCTATATAGGGGGAAAATCATCTACCTACTCTCTATTCTGTTCCAAGAAGAAGCACCCGAAGAAATTATCGGATACACAAAACAACAATGGGAATGGTGTACACACTTCGAACGTAGAATATGGGCTACCATACTTGACACAAAACACCTATTCTCCACCGACAATATGACCATTTCAAAATACATCAACGACGCACCTTTCACATCAACAGTATCACAAGACTCACCCGGAAGATTAGGAACATGGACTGGATGGCGAATCATTGAAAGCTATATGAACAACAACCCTGAAGTCACCATGCAAGAACTCATCAACCAACAAGATGCACAGATGATACTCGCAAAATCAAACTACAAACCATAACTATACACCAAACTAACATACAATACAAATCGTCTTGAGGACCACGTGTCACAAGACGATTTTATTTTTAAGGGAATTTCTATAAAACCCTTAACTCTGGACACCCGATAATTTGCCACAAGATAGGTTGCAGATTCAAAGCCTACCATTTTATCACTAAAAGAGCGACAAGGAGAAATAAATTTCACAGAAATTACGCTAAACTATTTGTATTCTCCGAATTTATCCGTATCTTCGTGGGCGCACACGGCTTAACACAAACAAAAGCCAACTAACAGGAAAACAACAACATAAAACTAAACGAGTAACTCTCTTGTAACTCGTTATGAGAAGTGATGATTAAATAAACTCAATAAAAAGATAAGTTATGAAGAATTTTATGGACGAAAACTTCCTGCTGAAAAACGAAACAGCACAGAAGTTGTATCATGAACACGCAAAAAAAATGCCTATCATTGACTACCATTGTCACCTCATCCCTAAAATGGTAGCTGATGACTATCGTTTCTCTTCTCTTACAGAAATATGGTTAGGAGGAGACCACTACAAATGGAGAGCTATGCGCTCGAATGGTATTGACGAACGCTACTGCACAGGAAAAGACACCACCGATTGGGAAAAATTTGAAAAATGGGCAGAAACAGTGCCATACACATTCCGTAATCCATTATACCATTGGACACACCTTGAATTGAAAACTGCATTCGGCATTGACAAAATTCTTAATCCAAAAACAGCAAGAGAAATCTTTGATGAATGTAACGATAAACTACAAAACGATCCAAACTATACTGCAAGAGGATTCATGCGCCGTTATAATGTAGAATGCGTTTGTACTACCGATGATCCTATTGACTCATTAGAACACCACATTAAAACAAGAGAAAGTGGCTTTGAAATCAAAATGTTGCCTACATGGAGACCTGACAAAGCTATGGCTGTAGAAGTACCGGAAAACTTCCGTGCTTACATTGAAAAACTCGCTGAAGTATCTGGTGTAAATATATCTTCTTTTAAAGATGTGATTGACGCACTCAGAGTACGTCACAAATTCTTTGAAGAACAAGGATGTAAACTCTCTGATCACGGAATTGAAGAATTCTATGCGGAAGACTACACCGAAGCAGAAATTGAAAATATCTTCAACAAAGTATACGGAGGACAACAACTCACACAAGAAGAAATATTGAAATACAAATCTGCCATGATGATTGAATTTGCCATCATGGATTGGGAAACTAACTGGACACAACAATTCCACTATGGTGCTATCAGAGACAACAACTCAAAAATGTTTAAACTCTTAGGACCAGACACTGGATTTGACTCTATTGGTGAATTTACCACTGCTAAAAAGATGTCTAAATTCTTAGACAAACTGAACGCACAAGGCAAATTGGCAAAAACCATCTTATACAACTTGAACCCATGCGCTAATGAAGTTATCGCCACTATGCTTGGCAACTTCCAAGACGGAAGCGTACCAGGAAAGATTCAATTCGGTTCTGGATGGTGGTTCCTCGACCAAAAAGATGGTATGGAAAAACAAATGAACGCACTCTCTGTATTAGGCCTACTCAGTCGTTTTGTAGGTATGCTCACTGACAGCCGTTCATTCCTCAGTTATCCACGTCATGAATACTTCCGCAGAACACTCTGCAACCTCGTAGGTACTGATGTAGAAAACGGAGAAATACCATACTCTGAAATCGAACGAGTAAACCAAATGATTGAAGATATTTGCTACAACAATGCAAAGAACTTCTTCCAATTTTAATTATAAAACAACTTATTAATATAAAAAACGATGGCAAAAATTGTAACATTAGGCGAAATCATGCTTCGCCTTTCACCAAACGGAAACGACCGTTTTATTCAATCTGAATCACTCCGTATCATACCCGGAGGGGGCGAAGCTAATGTAGCCGTATCATGTGCTAACTATGGACACGACGCTTATTTTGTAAGTAAATTGCCTAAACATGACATTGGTCAAATTGCAGTGAATGCATTGCGCAGATATGGGGTGAACACTGACTTCATTGCTCGTGGTGGTGAACGCGTTGGACTATATTACTGCGAAACCGGTGCTTCTATGCGCCCTTCTAAAGTAATCTACGACAGAGCACACTCAGCTATCGCAGAAGCTAATCCTGAAGACTTTGACTTTGATGCTATCATGGAAGGTGCACAATGGTTTCACTGGTCAGGTATCACTCCTGCAATCTCAGACAAAGCTGCAGAACTTACTAAATTAGCTTGCGAAGCAGCTAAACGTCACGGAGTGACAGTGTCTGTTGACTTGAACTTCCGCAAAAAACTTTGGACTAGTGAAAAAGCTATTTCTATCATGCGCCCACTCATGCAATATGTAGACGTATGTATAGGTAATGAGGAAGATGCTGAATTATGCCTTGGCTTCAAACCGGATGCAGATGTAGAAGGTGGCGAAACTAACGCTGAAGGATACAAAGGTATCTTTGAACAAATGATGAAAGAATTCGGATTCAAATATGTAGTATCAACACTTCGTGAAAGCTATAGCGCTACTTTCAACGGATGGAAAGCTATGATTTATGATGGTAAAGAATTCTATCAATCAAAACGCTACGAAATCAATCCTATCATTGACCGTGTTGGTGGTGGAGACTCATTCTCCGGTGGATTGATTCACGGCTTACTCACTAAAGCTACACAAGGAGAAGCATTGGAATTTGCAGTAGCTGCTTCAGCACTCAAACACACTATTAACGGTGACTTCAACCTTGTATCTGTAGAAGAAGTAGAATCATTAGCCGGTGGAAATGCCAACGGTCGTGTACAACGTTAAAACCAAAGCACAATGGCAAAATACAGCAAATTAGAAGTATTAGCAGCAATGAAAGAAACCGGTATGGTACCTGTATTCTATCATGCTGATGTAGAAATAGCAAAACAAGTGCTCAAAGCATGCTACGAAGGTGGTGTACGTGCATTTGAATTTACTAACCGCGGAGACTTTGCACAAGAAGTATTCGGAGAATTGGTCAAATACGCAAACAAAGAACTACCGGGAATGATTCTTGGCATCGGTTCTATTGTTGACCCTGCCACTGCTGCATTATATCTGCAGTTGGGAGCCAACTTTGTAGTAGGACCTCTCTTCAACCCTGAAATTGCCCCTATATGTAACCGTCGATTAGTACCCTACTGCCCAGGATGTGGTACTGTATCCGAAGTAGGAAAGGCACAAGAGTTAGGTTGTGATCTTTGCAAAGTATTCCCGGGTGATGTACTCGGACCGGCATTTGTTAAAGGACTCAAAGCACCAATGCCATGGAGCCAATTGATGGTAACCGGTGGTGTAAAACCAACCAAAGAAAACTTAGAAGGTTGGTTTAAAGCAGGTGTAACATGTGTGGGTATGGGTAGCAATCTCTTCCCCAAAGAAGTCATCGCAGCCAAAGAATGGCACAAGATAACTGAACTTTGCGCTAATGCTTTAGCAATTGTAAAAGAAGTAAGATAATTAACCTAAGAGTTGGGGAAGTCATACTGCCCCACTCTTTATTTTTATAAACCAGTCTATATCAGACACAAAAAAACAACGAAATGAGTAATTCTAATTCAACTTCAAGCAAGTTAATGACTAACTGGCGTTGGTG
>CALGCU010000285.1 GCA_937886455.1 uncultured Bacteroidales bacterium
TTAGCAAACTATGGGAAGCTGCTACCACACACAATACACCTGTGTGGGATGTAGTGTGCAATCCATTACAGTACAATGTAAACATCAACAAAGGAACACAAAAGAAACTGTCAGGCTTCACTTCTATGTTTCAAGTGTTCGACCAAATGAGCGAACAACAAAATGCCTACGAATTAGCTCAGGAGATCATCAAACTTTCGGGTTTGGGCGAATCGCTTTTGGAAAACAAAGACGAGGAGAGCATCAGTAGATATGAAAACCTACAAGAGTTGCTCAATGGTATTCATGAGTTTGTGGAACTAAAAAAACAAGAAGGCAACGAAGCGGCTTCCTTATCAGAATTCCTTGCAGAAGTGTCATTACTCACAGATATGGACACCCAGAAAGATGACAGTCCACACATCACATTAATGACCATACATGCCGCTAAGGGGTTGGAATTTCACACCGTGTTTATTGCCGGGCTGGAAGAACAAATAATACCTTCATCACGTAGCAACTCAGAAGGAGATATTGAAGAAGAACGTCGCCTGCTATATGTAGCCATCACACGCGCCGAAAAAACATGCTACCTGACGCATGCTCGATGTAGATTTCGCAATGGCAAATCTGAATTTGCCACTCCCAGTCGCTTTCTGTCAGACATTGACCAGCGTTATCTAAACAACCATGCTAATAATTCTTCAAGCAAACACGAAAACACCTCTTTCAAAGGGTGGATATCCGACAAAGCCACAGAGCAGATCAACAAGCCACACACACCATCCAAATTGGTGAGCACCGGACATGAGTATCAAAAAACCGAAGAAAAGAAGCATATTACGGTAGATGGGCTAAGTGTAGGATGTCGTGTAAGGCACAAAATTTTTGGAGAAGGTACTATTGATTCCATCTACGAAGAAAACGGTAACATCAAAGCCGAAGTGATTTTTGACCAATCAGGTAAGAAATCACTCCTACTAAAGTTCGCAAAACTCGAACGAATTTAAGCATTTATACATTTATTCACAAGGTATTAGGTGTTTCGCAATAAATCCATCAAATAATTTATCTTAAAAAAAGTCAAGAATAATTTGGCAGGAATAAAAAAAAGGCTTACCTTTGCACTCGCAATTCAGCGCTGGTTCCGTAGCTCAACTGAATAGAGTACCACACTACGGATGTGGGGGTTGTGGGTTTGAATCCCGCCGGAATCACAAAACAAGAACAATCTGCTTACCAACTTAGAGGTTTCGGATTGTTCTTTTTTTATAGGACAACCGGATTAGGCCTTACAACACAAAAAGAATTTTACTACCTTAAAAGAATTCACATGCTGATTGACGAGAGAAATGAACGCAAACAACGCGTACTGGAAGCAGCACGCATGATGGCCACAGCAGCACGCACTGCACCAAAAGCAAAAGGGATAGACATCATTGAGATTGTCATTGCCACAGATGAACACATCCAACAAATTGCTCAACAATTACATGTTCTACACGAAGAGAGTGGCATGAAGTTCCTGCTACGTGATGCAGAAAACATCCAACAAGGCGACGCACTCCTCCTCATCGGAACACGCTCACAGCCTCAGGGGCTCAACTGCGGATACTGCGGATTTCCAACCTGTGAGAGTCGTACAGCCGGAGCACCATGTGCCATTAACTCTACCGACCTCGGCATTGCCATAGGGTCAGCATGCAGCACAGCCATGGACCTACGCATTGACACACGCGTTATGTTCTCAGCAGGATGGGCAGCACAAAGGCTAAACATTCCAGCCGACTGCACACAAGTATATGCTATTGCTTTGAGTTGTAGTTCAAAAAATCCTTTCTTTGACCGTAAACCAAAAGAAAACCCAACAGAATCAAAATGACACAACAGCCTACCTTATGGAGTCGTAATTTCTTGGCAGCATGCACTGCCAATTTTCTGTTATTCTTTGCATTCTACCTTTTATTACCTATACTTCCTCTCTACTTGATGGATGTATTTAAAAGTCCAAAGAGTATAGTAGGAATGGTCTTGTCATGCTACACAGTGGCCGCACTTTTTATCCGACCTTTCTCTGGGTACTTACTTGACACATTCAAACGCAAGCCCATTTACTTATTTGCTTTCATCACCTTTACTTGTGTATTTGGAGGTTATGCTGCCGTCAGTGTATTATGGCTGTTTATCATTCTTCGCACCACACATGGATTAACCTTCGGACTACTCACAACAGCCAGCAACACAGTTGTGGTTGACATTCTTCCATCCGAACGAAGGGGAGAGGGATTAGGATTTTTCGGAGTGGCCAATAACATAGCTATGGCTATCGGTCCCATGACCGGACTATTTTTAGTCAATCACTATCACTATACACATTTATTCTACTTAGCCATGGGCATTGGGTGTGTAGGATGTATTGTAGCGGCTACCATTCAAGTACCACAAAAAACCATTTCCAAATCCGAACCACGTCCACTCCATTCATACGACCGCTTCCTACTCGTCAAAGGAATCCCGGCAGGGATTTGCCTTCTTTTGCATGCTATACCCTATGGAGTGATGACCAGTTTTATTGCCGTTTACGGAAAAGAACTCGGAATTACAACCGGATTAGGTGCATTTTTCTCTTGCATGGCAGTAGGTCTCATCAGCACACGTTTATTTGCAGGACGATTAGTAGATCGTGGATGGCTCACACAAGTAATCACTGTTGGTTGCACCATCACATCACTCTCCTACTTTAGTTTGAGCGGATTAAAATTATTACACACAGTAGCTCCCGGTTGCATCACTCCATTATTCTTCACGCTGGCCATCTTCATTGGCGTAGGATATGGACTTCTATTCCCGGCATTCAACACACTCTTTGTTAATCTTGCACCCCACAACCGTCGTGCTACAGCCAGTTCCACCTACCTCACCAGTTGGGACATCGGAATAGGGATTGGACTCACACTCGGAGGTTGCCTTGCCGATACAGCTGGAGGCCTCTCTCTCTCATTCTGCGCCGGAGCATCTACTGCAACAGTCGGATTAGTGCT
>CALGCU010000286.1 GCA_937886455.1 uncultured Bacteroidales bacterium
AACACATCTTAGGATTGATTGAGATAGACCGAAAGATGAGAGCCTTGTTACATATAGACGGAATGGAAGAACTGCTGACTGTTCCATCCTATATAGAAGAACGTTATATGTATAATTATATAGTAAGCCAATTATGTCAATAAAGAAAATAGAAATTCCAGATAAGAAACCGGAACTTTCAAAAGACGATATCGATAAGTTGCATGATTTCTACACTGTAGAAAGAACTAACGGACAACTTAAAAACATACATCTTGACAGATTGAAGATTGTTAATAAGTTGCGTGAAATGGGTTATCTCAGGTATGACCTACCGGATGGTAATAGTCAATATGTATATGTCCACGACAACATTATTGAATTTACTACAGACCAAAAGATAATTGACGCATTTGAGGATTATATTAAAAAACTTCCAGTGAGGACCTATGAAAGTGTAGCACCAATGGATGATGGAGGTGTAGTTCAGATTACTATCAATGCACGGATGATTCAAGAAGTATTATATAAGAATCTGCAGTCTTACTTCGTTCTTGACCGCTTACGTCCTGACAGACCTATTACATTGATGAGTGATACTAAGACAGAGAAGTATTTCTACTTCCAGAACACAGTAGTTAGAGTGACTCCAGATGATATAGAGTTAGTGCCTTATAGCCATCTTGAGCACAAAATATGGGCGCACTCGGTCATAAAACGTCCCATCACTATTGATGACGGTAAAGGAGATTTTGAAAAGTTCATTGAAGATATTGCTGGAACTGATGATAAAGAGCGAAAAAAATCTTTGATGAGTATCTTAGGATACCTTATGCACGACTTCTATGAATGTGATTTAAGAGCTGCTTTTTTTACCGATGTCAATAAAGACACAGCCGGTAAAGCTGCTGGTGGAACCGGTAAAGGAATTATAGGCAAAGCATTAGGAGAAATGCTGAACCACGACAAGGGACAAAGCCGTTACGTTGCTATAGCAGGAAAGAATCTTCAATTAGAAAAAGATACACGTTATTGTCTTGCCGATATGACCACGCAGCTTATTCACTTGGAAGACGTGTATAAAAAGAGTTTTGATTTAAAATTGCTATACAACGACATTACAGATGGTGCTTCTATTCGGAAGCCATATCAAATTAAACCTATTGTCCGATATGTTAAGATGATGATTTCTATCAACCACACCATAGAACTTGAGGGAAGCAGTGACCTCAGGCGTTTAATTATATTCGAGCTTGCCAACTATTACAATGACAAGTTTCGTCCAATAGATAAGTTTGGAAAGCGTTTTTTTGAATCCGAATGGACTGCTACCGATTGGAATAGGTTCTACACATTCATGTGTCGGTGTGCTCTCACTTACTTGCATGATGGGTTGATAGATCCGGGTGAAGTCAACTATTCGGAAAGACGATTAGCCGAATCTGTTAATGAAGATTTTCGTTATTGGTTTGACGAGTTAATATCACCGGCATTGATTGACAATGAGCGCAGAGAGTTTGCAAAAAATTCTTTGTTTGAGATATTCACAACGAAGTATCCTGCATATTCAGACAAACGTTTCAGAAATCCATTTACAAAATGGTGTAAGAAGTTCTGTGAACTGAAACACATTCCATACGTTGAGAAACGTTCCACTAATGACATGTTGATTATAAATCCAACGAGAGAAGATTTCCTAACAATAAAGAAATAGCACCTTATCCCACTTTAATCCGTTCAGTTGAACGGATTTTTTTACTCAATCCCGGCAGTCCTTTTGCCGGGATTACCTTTTTTCGGCTGAGCCGTTTTTTCCTTTGTCGCCCCCCCCCAAAAAAAATTTATAGAAAGATGTTGGAAAAGTCGTGCAGTTGTGCAGTATATTGTATATTTTTTACGCATATATTCATTGTAAAAAATTGAAAGTAAATAACTTAAATAACTTATAAACTACTGCACAACTTGACTTAATTACTGCACAACTACTTCGGTACCACTGCACGAATAATCAAAAACACTGCACGCAATTTCCTGCACTACTGCACACTACTGCACGAATGTTTTTTGTTGTGTGCAGTTGCATGTTTCTATTTATCAACGCATTACATAATATACTGCACAACTGCACGACTTTTCCAACATCTTTCTGTCTTGAAAAAAAAGTAAAAAAACACATCAAAATATGTGTGATTTTACCTGAAAAAAAGGTAGAAAAAAAGGTATATATAGTCTGTTATATGCTCAACTATATATAGTGTTGATTTGTCGTTGATATTTTCTTGATTTTTTTTTGAAAAAATGTTACAATAAATTTACATCAAAATAGGTCAATTATTTGTTTTTATGATAATTATACACTATTTTTGGTGTTGATTTGCTTTTAAGTCTATTTTTTGATTTTTTATTGACTATGAAAATTCATTCCGATGACAAGTTGTCGTATAAGATTGTGATGGAGCTGGACTGTTGCAGTGAGAGCACAGCAGTAAGAAGAATTAGAGAATTGAAAGCAGCTACCAACATTGAGCATATCCATCAGTTATATGTGGCTGATTATGTAGAACACTTTCATGTTCCTAAACACAGAGTAATCTGGAATGAAACTGTAAAAATAGATTGACAGTTTTTGACTGCTAATTTATTTGTTTTCACTTGATTAGGATTGTATATTTGCATACCTAATTAAGTGATTTTTTTATGTCTATATATCTAATTGCCTTATTGAGTGTTGGAGCTGCTTTTCTATTCTCTAAGAAAACAGCAGAAGATTTAACAAACCAACTTAACGACTTCAAGAATGACGTTCACACGGACGTTAATAATCAACTCAATGAATCAGTAATCGACCGTCAAGAAATAATTGATGGTGTCGGTGTAGAATCTGCAATGGTAGGCATATCATCCATCAGCGACAAACTATGGAATTGTGCCGGTGGACTTGTGTGGCGCAATGATACTGATGAAGATGTGAACGTAAAGTTAGATTCCGGCACATTCACTATTGGTGGCTATGACATGGACTTAGGCGCAATCAGTCTTAAATCAATCACAGTCCCGGCGAAAGGTAAAGTGTATCAACACTTATTCAGCTACCAAGACAGAGTGTTATTCAATCAAGCTTCACGAAAGCAAGTGAGAATGTTAATAGGAGAAGCACAAGGACACAAGGGTCAAGAAGCACGTGCTGTGTGGGGTAATGCAGAAGTTGAGTGTATTTTTCGTGCTACATTCTCATTGGTTAGTGATCTGAGCAAAATTAAAGCCGGTCAAGATGTCGAGGAGATAACTACAGCAAGATGTCGTTACTTCGGTTCTACAGCACTTCCATCAGCATTAAGTAAATATGTAAGAAACCATATAGATAGATAAGTATGAGCACGAAAAGTAACATGATATTATTCGGCGGTGCAGTTTTAGCATTTATCTATTTGCATGCACGAAACATTTTAAATCGATTAGCCTATAAAATAGGTGGTGTTCAGGTGGTGAGCATTACTCGAGAGGAAATTAAATTGAACCTCAATTTGCTTATCAATAATCCTACTTCCATAAGAGCGCAAGTAGGAAAGTTTGTTGCTAATGTGTACATCAACAACCAGCAAGTCGGAGTGGTCGATTATCCGGTGAATCGTTACATCATTCCCGGAGTGAATAACATTACTGTTGGTATCACACTTAATCACAATTCAGTCGGTAGTATTCTGTGGCAACAATTACAGTCAGGCAACATATATAACATGTCGATGGATATAGCCGGAACGATAAGTATAGACGACAGACCGCTGAAATTGTCGGCACACTTCATAATGCAAGACTTCTGGTGATGAGAGTAGATAATAAGAAAACATTTGTAGTAGCCGGATATAATCACGATGTGCTGAAATGCGTGTTAGATACCTATTCAGTGAGTAAGAATCAGACGAATAGCATTCTAAATGAAATAAGGGATTGTGACTACAACACACAGTGTGAGGCTATTTTTGGTTATCTGATAAAAAATGTGACATATAGAGAAGATCCCGATGGTGTGCAGTTGGTCAAGACACCGGCACGATTGCTTCATGATGGAGTAGGTGACTGCAAGAGCATGAGCATTTTTATAGCTTCTTGTCTGCACTGTTTGGGTATTCCGTTCGTGTTTAGGTTTGTGGGATTTTCCAACCATCAGATATACTCACATGTGTATGTTGTAGCGAATCCCGGAACGGCGAAACAAGTGATATTAGACCCTGTAGAACGGATAGACGGTGAGCCGGTTTATGATTACGCAAGAG
>CALGCU010000287.1 GCA_937886455.1 uncultured Bacteroidales bacterium
AGGAGCAGTTGGTAGTTGGAGAACTCGTTAAAAAGTAACATCCGAAGACGTCATTATGTAAAACTGGTTTTACAAACTTATTTGAAAAATTAAAAATTTTATTTGAAAATATCACATACTTTATCTATATATTTTCTAGATACTGCTCTTGTTTTAGTATCAGATATACTTGAATTAATTACTAATTCTAATCCTCCAAGTTTAATAATGATATGTTCGTAGACACCATCCAATATTCTATTTGATATATAAGAATAAGAAATACATCGTGTGTGACCCCACTTATATCAATGCGCCGGTTGGATCGACCATGCCGGGAATGAATAATGTAGAGGTGCAAGTGGTGGTTTTGTAAATTCATCATTTCACGATATTAACTAAAAACGCCCTATATGAAGAGAGTTGTAACCCTATATTTTCTATTGAGTGGGCTGACGCTTTTTGCTCAGAATGCTAATGACCCTTTTGCGCGTATGCGCCAACAGTTTGATGACTTCAAGCAATCCAAGCAGGAGGAATTTGAAGCTTTCACAGCCAAACAAAATGAGGAGTTTTCGGCGTTTATGCAGGAGGCTTGGCAGTTGTTTGAGAACTTTCAAACGCAGAAATTACAACTCGACAAGCCGAAAATGGCGGATGCACCTGTGGCACCGGGCACAGAGAAACCGACAGAAAACATTGTGGGAGCACAAATCACCCCACCTGCTACTCAATCTACAAACTCTAAGGGGGTGTATGTGTTGCGCACCACTGTAACTCCGCAGGGAAGCATACAAACCTACACACCATCTGCCACAGGAAAGAACAATGGGGTGGTGGAGCCGGACGGTATTTCCTTTTCTTTCTATGGAAGAACACTCTTTATGCCTTGTAGCCCGAACTTGCGCATACGTGCCAACGGAGTGAGCGAAAGACATGCTGCCGACTATTTCCGCGCCATGGCACAAAAGCCACGTGAGACACGCCAACTGTGGCATGCTGTGCAACAACAGGCTTATGACTTCGGACTTAATGAGTGGGGACACTTCTGCCTTTTGCGCTCAGTGGCTGAAACACTGCTCACCTCTTCCGACGAGTGTGCCCTCTTCCTTTTCTACATGCTGCGCAACGAAGGGGGATATAAAGTGAAAATTGCACGCGGACAAGATTCCGGCAAACTAACCCTGCTGTTGGCGCTTGACAATGAAAAGGAGGTATATTCGTACACATTCTTCCGTTTCCCGGAAAATGAACGCCAAGTGAAATACTATGCGGTGTATGGTGGAGGAAAGGCAAAGGAGAGCATTTACACCTATGCTTTTACGCAACAAGAAACATCGCTCAAACAAATGCGTCTTGACTTTGACCGTACACTCAATATCGGTTCTTGCGACCAACAACGGACACTGCACGTGCAGAAAACCGGGGCAACTATTCATTTGCCCTACAATTCTTCCCACATGGCCTATCTGAACGATGTCCCCATGACGGTATTCCCCATCTATTTCTCCTCAGAGGTGCCCGGTGAATCACAAGAGGCTTTGCAACGTCACTTTGAGCCCTATGCGAGGCGCTATTCACAACAACAGATGGTGGACTTGCTGCTTAACTTTGTGCAAACAGCATTTGCCTACCGAACCGACCGACAACAGTTCGGATATGAGAAATACTTTTATCCGGAAGAAGTGATAGGCTATCCTTATAGCGACTGTGAAGACCGCTCGGCATTGTTCTCGTGGTTGGTGACGTCGCTCACCGGATTACAGGTCATCGGACTGCAATATGAAGGACATGTGGCTACAGCTGTGGCATTTACCGACCCTAATGCAGGAAAGGGTGACTACTTTTCCTATGGAGGACGTCGTTACTACGTGTGTGACCCCACCTATATCAATGCTTCCATAGGTATGACCATGCCACAATTCAAAGGAAAAACGCCGAAAGTAATTCGACTGAAAACTATCTCACACACCTTATAATTACACCCACATGAAACGACCTACCATCATCATAACCATCATCCTGCTACTTGTTGCTTTTATTGCCACCGCTTCCTATATATATTATAGGTACACACAGCGCCTCTATCACCCGGAGGTCATCGAGGCTGAAATTTATGAAGATGTGACTTACGACACAGACCTGCTCATTGGGCGTTGGCAATCGGGTACATTATATTATAGGTTTAATGAAGACGGCACTGCGCTCACATGGGACACAGCTGATGATGTTACAGAAGAAGAAGCTTCATCACTCACATGGACACTCGAACGCTCGCACTTTACGCACATCCATCGTATGGGAATTAGTAATGCCGTTGTGCCAAAACACTATCGCATCACACAACTCGACCTGCTCCAACTCATCTTTAAGGATGAATTCGGAAAGACCTACACATTTACCAAAGCCGATTAAGCGACACATCCTGCCGCAAGCACACACCCTTTGCGTCAGCAAACACATCCACACTCTGTACCTCCGG
>CALGCU010000288.1 GCA_937886455.1 uncultured Bacteroidales bacterium
CAACGGATTGCATCTTCTGAACAGTTTCAAATGATTGTGACCTACTTGTTTGGCGCAGAAGCAGCACCCACATTCTTACAACAGTTCCGACAAATAAAAACAATTGATGCGTTTCAATGTAACATAATCTTGGATTTTCTGGTCAGATTAAGAAAATCTACTACGGGGGGAGTAAGATTGAGTGATTTTACTAAACTACGCTATCGGTCTAATCTCTTCATAACGAATCATCGTGACATTGTACTCGATTCGGCATTCCTCAATATGTGCTTGTGTGAAGACGGAGTGAGAACATCGGAAATTGCCATTGGAGACAATTTGTTGATTTATCCATGGATTGCTGATTTGGTAAGACTCAACAAAAGCTTTATCGTAAAAAGAAGTGGTACTCCTCGTGAATTGTTGCAAAACTCCATTAGAATGTCTGCCTACATAAGGCATGACATAACTGAACGCCAGGAGTCTGTATGGATTGCTCAACGGGAAGGACGTTGCAAAGACTCAAATGACCGCACGCAAGAAAGCCTACTCAAAATGTTGGCGCTCTCAGGGGAAGGAAGCATGGCGAAACGACTCAAAGAACTCCACATGGTGCCCATATCAATATCCTATGAATATGACCCATGTGACTACCTCAAGGCAAAGGAATTTCAACTGAAAAGGGATAATCCGAACTATAAGAAAACACCGGCTGACGACCTGCTGAGTATGAAAACAGGAGTGATGGGACAGAAAGGAAGGGTGCATTTCTATGTCTGTGAATATATGGATGATTTCTTTGATGAATTAGACAAAAAAACAACGGATAAAGCGGAGCAATGTAGTGCAATAGCGCAGGAAATTGACAGAAGAATCCATGCCGGATATGAACTCTTCCCAGGACATTGGGTAGCACTCGACTGGCTAAAAGGAACACAACAATTCACACATTGCTACACGCAGGAGGAAAAGGAACAGTTTGAAGCGTATATCAAACAACAACTGGATAAAATTGACCTGCCTAATAAAGATGAAGAATTTCTACTGGATAAACTACTGTCTATGTATGCTAATCCGGTTATTAACTACCTTAATGCAAAAAAAGGATGAAAAGAGCTGTATTCCCGGGGTCGTTTGACCCGTTTACTATAGGGCATTACTCCATTGTACAACGTGGACTGGCTCTGTTTGACGAAATAGTGATTGGAGTGGGAGTCAATAGTAGTAAAAAGTCACTGTTTACACCGCAAGAAAGAATGGAGATTATACGGCAAGCCTTTGCTGAACAACCAAGAGTGACAATACACACTTATGATTGTCTGACCATTGACTTTGCACGCTCTGTACAGGCTGACTTCATTTTACGTGGACTACGCACGGTGGCTGACTTTGAATATGAGAGAAGCATAGCGGATGCTAATCGCAACCTCTCCGGCATAGAAACACTCACACTCTTCACGGAAGAACGATATGCGTTTATTTCATCTTCTGTGATACGTGACTTATATTCTTATGGCAAGGATATACAAGCATTCTTGCCTCCTAATGTAACTCTACCTAAACGATAAATGATGAAAAAGAGACTATTCTTGTGTGCCTTAGGAATGATATGCTACACACTGGCAATGGGCAACACTACTCCTAAACATCGTCGCATTGACACGCAAATGGCGGTATATGCGGACGTAATGAGAATGTTGGATGTGTTTTATGTGGACACACTGAATTATGAACACCTCACAACGACTGCTATCATGGCAACTGTGTCGGAGCTGGACCCATACACAGTGTATGTACCTAAGGAAAATAAGGAAGACCTGCGTATGATGACTACAGGAGAATACGGAGGGATTGGAAGTGTGATTACTCAACGCGGGGATAGTATCATCATCTCTGAACCTTATGAGGGAATGCCGGCACAACGGGCAGGACTGAAAGCGGGAGATGTCTTGCTGAAAGTGGATGGGGTGTCGGTGAAAGGAAAAACAGTGTCGCAAGTGAGCGACATGCTGAGAGGTGTGCCACATGAAGTGATCCGTTTGAGTGTGAAAAGATCCAATGTAAAGAAGGTACTCAATTTTGAATTTGAAAGGGAAACAATTCATATTCAATCTATCGCATATTATGGCTGTATAGCTCCGAAAGTGGGATATGTATTGCTGAATGATTTTACTGAACATGCGGCTACTGACTTTAAGAAAGCTGTACAGGATATGGTGAAACGGGATAGTATCTCATCACTCGTGATTGATCTTAGGGGTAATGGGGGTGGACTGATTGATGAGGCGGTAAAGATAGTGAGCTATTTTACCCCAAGGGGAACACAAGTGGTGTCGGTCAAAGGTAAACATCCTTCTGCAGAGAGAGTGTATAAAACACTCACAGACCCTCTCTTCCCGGATATGAAACTGGCGGTATTGGTGAATAACTCATCGGCTTCTGCTTCGGAAATTGTGGCTGGAGCATTCCAAGATCTGGATCGTGGAGTACTGTTGGGAACGCGTACTTTCGGAAAAGGATTGGTACAAAACATAAGAACGGTGGGAAGTGATGGCGGAAACTTAAAACTCACTACCGGTAAGTATTATATACCATCCGGACGTTGCATTCAAGCTATTGACTATACACATCGTAACGAAGATGGTAGTGTGGGAGCAATACCCGATAGCTTGACAAAGGAATTTAAAACCAAAGCGGGTAGAACGGTCAGAGATGGAGGGGGAGTGACTCCTGATGTACTGCTGAAAGAACGGGAGGATATTAACATCGCCTACCACTTGTTCATGCAACATGTCTTCTTTGATTTTGCAACAAACTATGAACAACAACATGCTTCTATACTTACGCCGGATTCTTTTGTGATAACGGAAGACTTGTTTAATGATTTTGAGAAATATGTTCAAGAACGAAAATTCACTTATACCACCCACACGGAAAAATACCTGAAAGAACTGCATGAATGGGCTGAATTTGAAGGCTTGGATTCTTTGGTGACAACGGAATTTGCAGCACTCGAAGCAAAATTAAAGCCTAATGTCGCAGAAGAACTGAAACGTCATCGTGAAGACGTGGAAATGCTCTTGGCAGATGAAATAATCAAACGTTATTTCTATAAAAAAGGTATGGTGCAATATAGAGTGAGAAAGGATAAAGATATTCTTAAAACGGTTGAAATCTTGTTGGATGAAAAACAATATAAAGATATTCTCTCCGCTAAAAAGAAATAGCCTATAACAACGTGAAGTGGTTGCATAAAATAAACAATGTGTCACATAATCCGGTGGTGCGCAACGCAGGTAAATTGCTTTCTGCAAATGTATTGGCGCAACTATTGGGACTCTTGTTCTATCCTATTCTCACACGCTTATATGCTCCTTCTGACTTCGGATTGTTTAATCTCTTTATCAGCATAGGAAGTATTCTGTCTTTGTTTGCAACGGCTGAATATCATTACTCTGTTGCTTTGCCGAAAGAAGAAGAGAAAGCGGCTGCTTGTTTTCATGTCGGATGTGTGTGCCTGCTGTTGGTGAGCGTGTTATGTGTGGGAGCATCGTTTTTCTCCTCAGTTATTGCGGATTGGTTTAATACGCCTGAATTAGGGGCTGTCTTTCACTTGTTAGGCTTCTTTGTCTTTTTTTCTGGATTATGGAACTTACTTAATTATTGGTGGATTCGCCAAAATCAGTTTACACGTATCAGTGTCTATCAGTTAACACTGAGTGGGGGTAATGTGGTTAGTAAATATACTTTTGCTCATCTTGGTTTAATGAACAGCGGATTGATACTGGGAGCAATTGTGGGACAACTGCTGGCTACAATAAGTTGCCTGCTCGGGAAAAGCCGGGCTTTAATCACTCCTTTGTTGCGACCACAAAGTTCTGTTATGCGCTCTATGGCAAAAGAATATCGGAATTATCCGTTGTATTCGCTGCCACGTGTGCTGATTAACAATTTGGGGGCACACCTCCCGGTTCTATTGCTTACCCCGCTTTTTGGAACAACTGAATTAGGGTTGTTTGGAATGGCTGTTACATTGGCTTTTAGACCAATTAATATGGTAGTGTCATCGCTTTATCAGGTGTTTTTACAACACTCTGGTGAACGCATACATCAACATCGACCTATCTCATCGATGTTGTTTAAATACATGGGGCGAATGACAATGTTTGTCCTACCGGTATTTGTGGTGCTTTATATTGTACTACCAAACCTCACGGCATGGATGCTGGGTGATGAGTGGTTCACAACAGGAATATATATTCGTTTGATGTTACCATGGCTATTCTTTACCTTACTCCTTTCGCCTATGGGACATCTGGCGGATGTCTTTATGAAACAAAAGTGGTGGCTGGGATTTGAAATATTGTCATTTATTCTGCGTCTTGCGGGTTTGCTATTGGGTATGTGGAAAGGATCTATGGTGGCTACAATAGCCTACTACTGCCTTGCGGGAACATTGAGCTATTTAGTGCAACTTCCTTGCTACTTGTATTTAATTCGTCATTATGAACGTGAACTCTAAGTTATGGCATACGTCTATATTTATCCTCCAAATGATACACAAAACGATTTTATAATCGACCAAATAGAAAGATGGAAACAACAAGGCTTTGTGTGCGTAAATAGCCTCAAGGATTTCTTGAAAATTGAGTGGTTTGTCTTAAATTGGTATGAGAATATCTATGTGGGTTCGCGTTTCGCTTATTGTAAGAAACTTTTGTTTCTCTATGGCTTAGTGTTGTGCGGAAAGAAAATCGTGGTGTATATTCACAACAAACGCCCGCATGTTAAGTATGGCGCAATGCCTCATTATACACGTTCTGAACGCTTGTTGTTGCATCTGATTAGGAGGGCTACAAAGGTTGTGATACTCACTCCTACAGTTCTGCAGTATTTTGACGGAAAACTTCATCAAGCTCTTCTTAAAGCACAGGATAAGACTTTGTGTGTGCCACATCCTAACTTTGATTTCCTTTATACGGTTCCGACTATGGTTAGTCATGATGGGAATATTCGTTTGCTGGTGTTTGGACAGATAGAAAAATACAAAGGAGTGGAGATTGCCATCCAAGCAATGAATCGCTTGGAAAGAAAGGATGTGGAAATGCACATCGTGGGCTCATGCCCATTGGAACAACAAAGGGCTTTGTGTCAACTTTCTACTAATCCGAATACCTATTTCCGCTTTGAGTTTGTGAAAAATGAGGACTTGGCTGAATTATTCTCACCCTTTGATTATGCGGTATTCCCATTGGATACGACCAGTTGTCTTAATTCTTCTTCTGTGATATTGGCGCATTCTTTACACACACCGGTTGTGTGTCCGCATATAGCTACGCTGGATGAGATGCCTCAACAAAGCTATATATCTTATCAATATGCTACACAAGAGGAACATATTGATGTACTGGCGAAGATTTTGGACTCTTTGCAGAAAAAATAATTGAAAAAACATCTCCGTTACCATACCGTTACCATTAGATAGGAATAAGTTTTTTATCGGACACCAATAACTTTTTAATGGCCTCTTAGTAAGATAGCATACACACCAAAGGAAGAATAAATTAAGTAAACTAATTTTTGTTTCTCCGCTCGGTTTTCACTATCTTTAAATAAGATAGGCTGCGGCTCGGCAATATCAAAAATTAAGTAAACTTATTTTTGTTATTTCACTCGCCTTGCACTATCTTTGCAAATTGAAAAAGGATTATAATAAAGATTGCAATGAATATATCGTACAATTGGCTTAAAAACTACATCAATCTATCCGAATCTCCGGAAGAAATTTCTAAAGTATTAACCTCTATTGGATTGGAAGTGGGTACCACTGAAACGGTTCAAACTATCAAAGGTGGTTTGGAAGGATTAGTGGTGGGAGAAGTGCTCACATGTGTTGAACATGAAAACTCTGACCATCTGCATGTGACTACAGTCAATGTGGGGGGTGAAACTCCTCTGCAAATCGTCTGTGGAGCACCTAATGTGGCGGCAGGACAAAAAGTAATCGTGGCAATGGTAGGTACAGTACTATATGCAGGTGATGAGAGCTTCACAATCAAACGATCTAAAATTCGTGGAGTGGAGTCTTTGGGTATGATCTGCGCCGAAGATGAAATAGGAGTAGGGACTTCTCATGATGGTATAATGGTACTGCCCGCTGACACCCCTGTGGGTATGCCGGCGAAAGAATACTTCCACGTGGAGGATGATACTTTGATTGAAGTGGATATCACGCCTAATCGTGCTGATGCTATCTCTCACTATGGTGTGGCTCGCGACTTGGCTGCCTACTATGCTTTACATGGAAAAGGTATCACATTGACACGTCCCTCTGCTGAAGCATTTAAAGTGGATAATCATGCCCTGGAAATAGCAGTGGAAGTACGTAATACAAAAGCGTGTCCGCGCTATTCGGGTGTGACAGTAAAAGGGGTAACCGTAAAGGAATCTCCTGAATGGTTGCAGAATGCTTTGCGCACCATCGGACTCAACCCAATTAATAACGTGGTGGATGTGACCAACTACGTAATGCATGAATTGGGACAACCACTACATGCTTTTGATGCTAATCATATTACAGGTGGAAAAATCATAGTGGACACTACTCCTCAAGATACATCTTTTGTTACTTTGGATGGAGTGGAACGTAAACTGAACGAGGCAGACCTGATGATTTGTGATGGGGAATGTAAACCAATGTGTATCGCAGGGGTGTTTGGAGGACTGAATTCAGGCGTGACTGAACAAACTACCAATGTATTCATTGAAAGTGCTTACTTTGACCCTGTGTCTGTGCGTAAAACAGCACGCCGACATGGACTTAATACGGATGCAAGTTTCCGCTATGAACGTGGCTGTGACCCTAATAACACACTCTATATCTTAAAGAGATGTGCATTGCTCATTCAAGAAGTGGCAGGGGGTACAATAGCCTCTGAACCTGTAGATATCTACCCTGAAGTATTACCGGATTTCTCAGTGTCACTCTCGCTGAATAAGGTGTATCAACTCATCGGTAAAGAGATTGGAAAAGACACAGTGGAAACAATCTTGAAAGCACTGGAAATTAAAATAATCTCTGAAAATGAAGGTGATTATCAATTGGAAGTGCCTCGCTATAGAGTGGATGTACAACGTGATGTGGATGTAATTGAAGATATATTGCGTATCTATGGTTACAATAATGTGGAGATTTCTGATAAGTTGAATGCTTGTCTCAGCTACGACAAAAAACCGAATAGTCACAAGCTGCAAAATCGTGTTTCTGAACAACTGACTGCTCAAGGATTTAATGAGATACTTAATAACTCACTTACAAAATTGTCATACTACACAGATCTACAGACTTATCCGGTGGAAAATGCTGTGAAGGTTATGAATGCCTTGAGTAATGATTTGGGTGTACTGCGCCAAACGCTTTTGTTTGGAGGATTGGAAAGTATCGCATATAATGTTAATCGCCGTAATGCAGACTTGAAATTCTATGAGTTTGGCAACTGCTACCATTATAATGCAGAAAAGAAAGACGCAGAAAAGGCATTGGCAGCCTATACAGAAGAAAACCATCTCGCATTGTGGATTACGGGTAATCGTGCACCACAAACATGGATGAGACAGAGTGAAAAAACATCCTTCTATGAACTCAAAGCGTATGTTGAAAATCTATTGTGTCGTTTGGGAGTAAATACTGCTTCTTTACGCTATGAACCAATGGGAAATGAACTCATCGCCGAGGGAATGATGATAATCTCTCCATCTAAACGTGTGTTTGGCTATATAGGTATAGTAAGCAAGAAATTACGCAAATCATTCGACATTGACAATGAAGTGTATTATGCTGACTTGGAATGGAATGCCCTCATGAAGGAAATACGTAATCACAAGGTAAGCTACCGTGAAATTTCTAAATATCCTGAGGTGCGTCGCGACTTGGCTCTACTGGTGGATAAGAATGTTAAATATGCCGACTTGTATGCTGCTGCCTTTGCTGCTGAGCGTAAACTCTTACGGGAAGTAACACTCTTTGATGTGTATGAAGGTAAAAATCTGGAAGAAGGAAAGAAATCTTATGCACTCAATTTTGTGCTTCAAGACAACGAAAAAACATTGAATGATAAACAAATTGAAAATGTAATGAAACGTATTCAAACTGCATTTGAAACGCAATTTGATGCTAAATTACGTTAAGGCCTATTTGTAAATAAAACGAACAAAAAATGAGAGGTTGACTAAATTTGTAGTCACCTCTCATTTTATATTTAGAGCGATGTGGGTTTAATTTTATTGTTGTCCGTTAAATAAGAAATTTATTCCTATCTAGTGGTCCCGAGATGGTCCCGAGATGGTCCCGAGATGGTCGCGGGGATGATAGGACATTTCAATAGGATGCTACGCTGGAATTTGAAAAAAGAAATCTCAACCGCATAAATACAGCGGTTAAGACTCACTTTTCAAGCAAATCAAGCAGAATTTCCCGTTGAGATATTTTTACGGAGAGAGTGCTAATGCCATCAAAATACAGATATGGGTGACGCTCATAGCCAATCTGTTGTTATCGTTGCTACAAAGCTCTCTTGAGAGGAGATGGAGCTTTTCAGGGTTGGCTACGATGGTAAGGATAGTCCTGATGTATTACCTCAATATAAACACATTCTTTAACAAACCTGATGAAGACCTTAAACTGATGCTTATGGAGGCAGCAGAACCACCACCTAAGGAGGTAATAAGCTCATAAGAGGGGCTTGTCTGATATGAAAATAACTCCCAACTTATCTATTTCAGCAAGTTGGGAGGGAATTCAAGTCTTTAGCGGACAGTAATAAATAAAAAACGTGCATCAGGGGTGTTGATGCACGTTTTTGTGTAATGTGGTGGGGTTATTTATTGGCGTTTTTACGTCTGTTTTTGTCGCCCCATAGTCCATATACTTCGCTGACGTTGCCTGCTGTGATGAAAGCGTTTATTTCGTTTTCGTCAACGAATTTCATAAGGTCTGAAAATTCGTCTGTTGATAGGAGTACTTCGAGTTCTATTTTTTCTTCTCCTGTGTATCCGCCTTTAACGTTATACATGGTAACTCCACGTGATATGTCTTTGACAATGAATTCTTTTATTTTTTCATGTTCCGGAGATATGATGCATACGCGTTTTTTGCGATTGATGCTTGCTGTGAAGTAATCGACAACGAGCCCGTTAATCCATGTTCCAATCAATCCAATAATTACTAATCGCGCATCGTTGATGGCAAAGGCTGTACAACAGATAATCCAACCTGCTACTGATACTGATGTTCCGATGTCGAAGTGGAGGTATTTGTTTACAATTTTGGCAAGGATGTCAAGTCCTCCTGTGGATGCGTTGATTTTGAATAAAACTGCTTGTGATAGACTTAATAGTACAACAAAGCAACATAGGTCAAGCCACAGGTCGCCCATTATTGAAGGGATTTCTGAGTTGGTGGCGATGAAGTTTTCATAGGGGAAATACTTTTCTAATACGCCAATCAGTGGTCCTAAGATTAGGGCTGTGTAAACTGTTTTGATGCCGAATTCTTTGTCAATCAATATGTAAGCCAAGATGAGCAGAATGGCATTGATGACGAAAATAACTGTAGATACGTTAAGTGGAAATCCAAAGAACTGTTCGCAAATGCCGCTAATCACGATGGATAGACCGGAGATGGTACCGATAATGAGTTTGCTTGGTACAAGGAAATAGTAAACAGCGCATGCTGTGACTACCATTCCTAAGGTCATGATTATCAATTCAACCCAGAACTTCTTGGTTCCTAAATAGCTGATAATGTCTTTAAGGTTCATCATATTTGTGTGTGTTTTTTTTTAGGATGCGCAAAGGTACAATATTTTTTTTGTCTTTAAATGTTTTTTGTGTGTTATTGTATTTCCTTTTGTTTCTTTTTACGTCGTTTGATGTAAAGTGGTATTATTATGATGATGGCAAGAATCCAGAATGGCCATAAACTGAGACAAAACATGAGGAATGCAATGAAGTTGTGTCCTCCTTCTCTCAAAGCGTTGGCTATGTTGGAACCATTGTTTATGTTGGATGGTAGATTTTTGTAAAAAGTAATGCGGCAACTACTGTAGTCGATTTGTCGGTTGAGATAGTTGAGTTGTTGTGTTGTGGACTCTATGTCACTACGTATTTGGTTGAGCTCTCGTTCAATGGAGAGTATGTCATTGACATTGTTGGCCTTGGTGAGTAATTGAAGGTATTTCTTTTCTAATTCCTGCTTGTTGTGAAGTCGAGTTGACAGGTCGATGTGTTGAGTGGTAACGTCTTCTTGTGAGATGTCTTTATAGTCAATCTTCATGGCACCTGCTTCAATGCATAGTAAGAAGGTGTCTAATTGTTGTGCAGGGATTCGCACATGTAGTCTGTGGGTAATCTGTTTGTCGTTGTTTGTGATGTCCTCGTTTTCTACTATACCTCCGAATTCTTGAATGCACCGATCAATGTGTGTTTTGGTTTTTTTTGTGTCTTGAGTTTGGAAGGTGAGGTGTGCTGTACGTCTGATTTTTGTTTCTACTGTGGGGGCTCCGGCTTTATTTGATGCTATGTTACGCTTGCTTAGTTGTGGTGCAACATAATCTGCCTCTTCTTGGAAAGTGAGACGTTCTTCGGAATTGTTGTCAGAACGTGAAGGGTTGCATGCCCAAAGTGTGAGCATGCAACCTATGATATATAGTGTTTTTTTCATCTTATTGTTTGTTAGGTAATTCCAGTCCGTATCCGTATTTCTTGTCAACTCGTTTGAGGATGATGCCGATAATAAGTGCGGCAACTCCTAAGCATGCTAACATGACTAATGGCCATGTGTAGTTGAGTTGTGTTGGGTCAGTAACACCCGGGTTGGTTTTGTCGAGTACTTTTCCAATGAGTAATGGGAATAGCCACAATCCAATGTTTTGAATCCAGAAGATGAGTGCGTAAGCAGATCCAATGATTTTTTCATCTACCAGTTTTGGAACACTTGGCCATAGTGAGGCTGGTACGAGTGAGAATGATGCTCCTAATACCAAGATAGTGATGTAAGCAATGATAGTTCCTCCGATGGCACTTCCTTTAAACATTGGAAGGATAAATGCAAATGTGAGGTGACACATAATCAGAAGGAGTGAGCCAATCATGAGCATTGAGGCGGCTTTTCCTTTGTTGTCAACATAGCTGCCCAGAATAGGTGTGATTGCAACGGCTAAGAGTGGGAATACTGCAAATATGGTCTCTGCTGTTCCGCGCATATAACCCATGATGCAATAACCGACGAGTGCTATGATGGCAATAGCCATGAAGGTGACTTTAAGGTTGGTTTTCTTCATGAAGTTGCTGATGAATGCGAATACTGCAACAACCAACATGATGATGTATTGGATGATGGTGACAGCATCACCAGCCCAGAATGAATCAGATGCGGGGAGTTTGAGGGTGAGATTGCATTGAAGCATGTTCACTGCGTATTTTTGGAATGGGAAGATGGCTGAGTAGTATAATACGCATAATAATGCTACCAACCAGAATCCTCTACTGGATAGGATTTTTCCTAAATCGCTAATTTTGAATGGGTCGTCTTTTTCTTCAGCTTCACCGGTTTGTTGGTCTAATTTCTTGTCCATGAAGAAATATACGATGAACATGATGAGTGCGATGATGAGTAGGATGACTCCGAATGCCACTGAGCGTGATACGTCGATGTTTCCTCCTAATTTGGCAAAGAAGGGTGAGAAAATCATGCATGTTGCAACGCCTAAACGTGCTAATGCCATTTCAGACCCCATAGCCATGGCTGTTTCACGACCTTTAAACCATTTGACTATACCACGTGATACTGTGATACCTGCCATTTCTACTCCGCATCCGAAGATCATAAATCCGATTGTGGCAAACTTGGCAGATGCCGGCATTCCTTCGTAGAAGGGAGATACTCCTAATTCTTCAAAGACGGGTATGTAGTTGAGGTGGGTGTTAAACCAATGTTCTAAGTTGCTTCCTTGAAACATGTCTGTGACAGCATACCAATTGATGGAGGCTCCCACTAACATTACAACTCCTGATAGTACGGCTGTGAAGCGTACGCCCATTTTGTCGAGTATGATACCGGCAAAGATGAGGAAGAAGATGAATACGTTAAGGAATGTTTCTGAACCTTGCATGGTTCCAAATGCGGTTGAGTCCCATCCTCTTTCAGATTGCATGAGGTCTTTAATGGGAGAGAGGATGTCCATGAAAATGTAGGAACAGAACATGGCGAGTGCCAAAAGTAACAAGGCTGTCCAGCGTATTGCAGCATTGTCACGTAGTAGTTTCTGAGTTGTGTTCATTGTTGTTTTGTTTAGTGAATGATTTATTTCTTGTACAAAGGTAGTGTAATTTTGTAGTATGAGCAAAGTTGAGGGCTGTTGTGTGGTGTTTTTGTGTGGTGAGGATGTGTAAAAAAAGAATACGTTCCAAGAAGTGTATGTCTTGGAACGTATTGCTTGATGTGTATGAATGTTCTATTGGAACATGTTTTTGAAACTGCGGAAGAAGTTGCTTTTGCTTGATGTGGAAGGCTCCATGTTGTCTGATTTAGCTAGTGCTTCCATGAGTTTCTTTTCTTCTTTGTTGAGTTTTTCGGGAATATACACGCCGATATTGATTAATAAATCGCCCGTTCCATAGGTGTTGAATCCGGGTAATCCTTTTCCTCTTAATCGTAGTACTTTTCCGGGTTGTGTTCCCGGTGAGATGGTTACTTTTACTTTTCCATCAATGGTGGGAACTTCTACTTGTCCTCCCATAGCAGCGGTTGGTACGCTGAGTAGCAGATTGTAGATGAGGTCGTTTTCATCGCGTATGAGTTCCGGATGTGGTTCTTCTTCAATGAGGATTAGCAAATCTCCATTGACTCCTCCTCGGCGTGCAGCATTACCCTTACCTGACATTTGGAGTTGGATTCCTTCTGATACGCCAGCGGGTATTTTGATTGAGATAACTTCTTCACCTCTAATGATGCCTTCGCCTGAGCAGTGTGAACATTTATGTTTGATAATCTTGCCATCTCCTCCGCATGTAGGGCACTCGCTTTGTGTCTGCATGTCGCCGAGAATGGTGCGCTGAATTCGTGTGATTCTTCCTGTTCCGTGGCATTGCGTACAAGTTTCAGTTCCTGAGTTTTTCTCTGCTCCTGTTCCTTGACATTCCGGACAAGGGATGAGTTTTTTGACTTTTATTTTCTTTTCTACTCCATTAGCGATTTCGGATAGGTTGAGTTTCACTTTTACACGTAGGTCAGAGCCTCTTCTGACACGAGGCCCGCGTTGTGAGCTACCGAAACCACCAAATCCACCAAATCCTCCGAAGTGTCCACCGAAGATGTCTCCAAAGTGTGAGAAGATATCTTCCATATTCATACCTCCGCCAGAGAATCCTCCAGCACCTCCCATACCGGCATGTCCAAATTGGTCATAGCGTTGTCTTTTTTGGGGGTCACTTAGGACTTCGTATGCTTCGGCTGCTTCTTTGAATTTTTCTTCAGCTTCAGTGTCTCCCGGATTTTTGTCGGGATGATATTGTATGGCCTTTTTTCTGTAGGCTTTTTTGATTTC
Source organism: uncultured Bacteroidales bacterium (assembly GCA_937886455.1). Lineage (GTDB taxonomy): Bacteria > Bacteroidota > Bacteroidia > Bacteroidales > Paludibacteraceae > Gallipaludibacter. The sequence continues at coordinate 13,584 of CALGCU010000288.1, forward strand.
TTCGGGTGAGGCTGTTTTTGCTACTCCAAGAACTTCGTAATAATCTCTTTTTTCCATTGTCGTTTTTTTGTTATTCTCCAACTACTACTTTGGCGAAGCGGATTACTTTTTCGTTGAGGGTGTATCCTTTGGTTGTGCAATCAATAATTTTCCCTTTCATAGCCTCTTCCGGAGCAGGGATGGTGGTGATTGCTTCATGGAATTCTACGTCAAACATTTGGTTTTCAGTGTCCATTGCTTTTACTCCGTTTCTTTCGAGGAAGTTGATAAATTTATTATAAATAATCTCAACACCTTCTCGAAGCGCTACGTTTTCAGGAGTGGGTTGTATGGATGCAAGTGCTCTTTCAAAGTCGTCAATTAGGGGAAGCATATCTTTAAAAATGTTTTCTCCTGCATTTTTTATGATATCTGCTTTTTCTTTGATAGTGCGTCTTCTATAATTGTCAAACTCTGCCATTAACCGTAGATTTTTGTCAGTAAGTTCGGCGCATTTTTCGGTGAGTTGACTGATTTGTTCTTGTTGAGAGTTCTCTTGTTCTGTATGTTGTTCGTTGGTAGACTCCTGTTGTGTGTTTTGTTCGTTTACAGGAGTTTCTTGATTGGTAACTGTTTCTTTTGGGTTGTTCTTCTCTTGTTTCGTCTGTTTCATGTTGGTTGTATTCTATGTTTTTATGCAACTCTAATGTCAATTACTTTGCCAAAGTGTGTAATGTGTCAAAATGTCAGTGTTGTTTCATGCGAATCATGATGGCACTAAATACTTTTTTTGTGTAAAGTGGAAAGTCACTTTGCATAATCCATCCGTAGTAACCACTGTCTTTTTTGAGTACTTCTTCGGCGATTTGACCTTTGTATTTGCCGAAGTTGATGACTTCTTGTCCGTTGTTGTTGTAAATGATACGTCCTGCGTAGTCGGCATTGTTGCTATTTGTAGTGAATTTGGCAAGAAAGTCTATGTCGTTTTGTAGTGTGGGGTATCGTTCAAGTTGTGCTTTCAGCACTTCGTAAGTGGCCGCAGTGTCAGCGTCGGCTGAATGTGCATTTTCAAGTGTTTTTCCACAATAGAATTTGTAGGCAGCAGAGAGTGTTCTTTGTTCCATTTTATGGAAGATAACTTGTACGTCAACAAATTTTCTTTTTTTGAAATCTATATCCACGTTTGCTCTCAGGAATTCTTCGGCTAACATTGGCACGTCAAATTTATTGGAATTGTAGCCTGCAATGTCACATCCGCTAATGTCTTGCATAATCTCTTTTGCCACTTCTTTAAACGTGGGACATGTGGCAACGTCTTCGTCGTAAATTCCATGTATGGCTGAAGCTTCTTCCGGGATGTGACATTCAGGGTTTATACGATGGGTTTTGGATTCTTCTTTTCCGTTGGGATAAACTTTGAGGTAGGATATCTCAACAATTCTGTCTGAACATATATTGATTCCTGTTGTCTCAAGGTCAAAGAAAATGATTGGATTCTTTAGATTAAGTTTCATGTGTAAAGTAACTTTTATAAATTTATGAGACTGTGCCAGTGACCCGGCACAGTCTCATGATGAGTTTTTGTATTATTTATAGTTTAGTCGTTGAGCAACATTGGCATGAGTAGCATAAGAAGGTCTTTGTTTTCTTGATTTTCTAATGGGAGGATTAAACCAGCTCGTGATGGGTCAGCCAATTCAAGCATAACTTCGTCAGAATGCGTGTTGCCGATTAGGTCAATCAAGAATGGAGCTTTAAATCCGATGCTTATATTTTCATCGCTATATTGACAAGCAATTATTTCTTCAGCTGATGTTGAGAAGTCAATGTCTTGTGCGGAAATTTTAATTCTGTTTTCGGTGAGCTCTAATTTTACTAAGTTGCTTCCTTGGTTGGCATATACAGCCACGCGTTTGAGTGCGTTAATAAATGTGTTTTTATCAATAATTACTTTTTTAGGGTTAGCTTGTGGAATGACAGCCTCGTAATTTGGGAAACGTCCTTCAATTTGGAGACATACCATGGTGTAGTTTGCTAACGTGAAGCGCATATTCTTGTTGTCAAACTGGATTTCAACATCGCCATCTTCTTTGGCTAATATGTTTTTAAGTAGGTTGGCAGGTTTCTTTGGTAAAATGAAGCCGGCTTTTTGTGCTCCTGCAACATCCAAGATTTTGTAGCGTACAAGTTTATGAGCATCAGTTGCTACTGCAGTAAGGTCTGTGGTGTTGATGTCAAAGTAGATACCATTCATCACAGGTCTTAAATCATCATCAGCAGAGCAGAATAATGTCTTGTTGATAGCATCAAGCAGTGATTGTGCGTTGATGGTGAGTGAATTGGTGTCCTCTTTTAATTCAGGTAGTTCAGGAAATTCATCTGCATTTTTACCGATGAAGTTATATGTTCCATTTTCTGATGTTATAACGAGTTCTAAGTTTTCGTTATTGATTTCAAATTGCAGAGGTTGTTCTGAGAATTCTTTTAATGTGTCAATGAGTAATTTGGTGGCAATGGCAACTTTTCCGTTTTCATCTCCTTGTTCTACTTCAAATGAACTGATTACTGTTGTTTCTATGTCGGAGGCGGTTAGTTTTAGTGTTGTTCCGTTTAGTTCGAATACAACATTGTCTAAAATAGCCATTGTGTTTTTATTGCTAATAACTCGACTGATAGTTTGCAAATGTCCGAGTAATTGTGTGCTGGATACTATAAATTTCATGATAAATGTAGTTTGTAATTTCTATCGTACAAATTTATGCAAAAAAATATAATTAACAAAATGTTATGACAAAATAATGTTTACCTTATTTACTTGCCTAACTCAATTACTTCCAAATTGTCAATTTTTCCATTGTCAATTTCAAAACGGATGAGTGTGGATACCAATTGTTGTCCGTATCTGCCTGCAGCACCGGGATTGATGTGGAGTGTATGGAATGTGTGGTCATATTGTACTTTCAAGAGGTGTGAATGTCCACAAATGAATAGGTCCGGATGGTGGAAGAGTAGTTCTTGTTTAATGCCGGTGGCATATTTTGGGGGATGTCCACCTATATGTGTCATCATTACTTTTATCCCCTCACATTCGAAATGAAGTGTTTGTGTTGTTCTTATCCGAATGTCATGACTGTCAATGTTACCCCATACGGCTCTCGTTGTCTTGAATTTTTCAAGTGTGTCTAACACCTCTGGGGAACCGATGTCGCCAGCATGCCAGATTTCGTCACATTCTTTAAAATGCTTAAAGATGTGTGGATGTAAATATCCATGAGTGTCAGACAGTAGGCCTATTCGCTTCATGCATTATTTCCACAATTTGATTCCTAATGAAACATTAAATGTGTTAAGGGGATCTTTGTATTGTGTTGATATGGCAGTTCCTATTTCGTTGATTGTTGTGGTTTTACGTAAGTCACTAATCAAATTGTAGCGCATTTCTAAATTGAGTAGTCCAAAGAATTCAAACCCAATGCCGGTGTCTAATCCGATCGCCATAGGTCTAAGTTCATCAACATAGTTTTCATTGATTGACCAACTTCCATCAAGAGCTGCGTATTTTGTAGAACTATTGATGTTGAAACGAAATTTAGGTCCAAGTGTAAATCGCATGTTAAATCCATCACCTATGCGAAACATTCTCCATCCGAATAGCAAAGGAATGTCAACAGCACTTGTGGTGGAGAGTTGCTTGATATTACCCACTTCTGTCACCATAAAAGTATTCTCGTTTACTTCATGGTTGTATAGTATTTCGGGTTGGAAGTACACTTGATTACCAACGCGAGCAAACAATCCTGCGTGAAATCCTTGAGCATTTTGAGGATTGATGGTTGACCACTCGGCATCTCCCATTTGTGCAAAGCTGAGTGTTGTAGTATAGCCACCTTTGACACCAAGATTAAATCCTGCAAAAGCAGATGATGTGCAAATTATTATTGTGGTAACGATGAAGAGTAATTTTTTCTTATTCATATTTTCTGGGTTGAGTTTGTTAAGTGATAAAATAATTTAATGTTAAGACTTTGACAAATATTGTGCCATATGATTTTAATCGAATTGAGGCTTTCTGTCATTTGCTTCGTTCCATGTGAGTAGTGGAATACTTTCCACTTCTTCTTGTTGTATTGTTGTTTGTCGCTTGCTGTTGGCTGCAATGTATGTCTCTTTACTTTCTGCGTGTCGGAGTTGTTCTGCAATGTGTACGTTAAATGCCGCATCTTTGCTGTGAAATACAGGTCCCGAATAGAGTGGGGCAATTTTAAGTGCAGTATGTTTTTCTGATGTTGTTGCTCCTCCGATGATGAGTGGTATTTTCACCTTCTTTTGCTCCAAAAGTCGTGCAACCTCACACATTTCTTGTAGAGATGGAGTGATAAGTCCACTCAGTCCGATGATATCTACATTTTCTTGTATGGCTGTTTTTACAATAACATCTGCAGGTGTCATTACCCCTAAGTCAATAATTTCATAGTTGTTGCAGGCCAATATGACACTAACAATGTTTTTTCCTATGTCGTGTACATCTCCGTTGACTGTAGCAAGTAGGATTTTACCATTCTTTTTCCCTCCTTCTTGTGCGTTCTGTTGTTCAATTGTGGGTTGTAAGATGGCTACTGCATTTTTCATTGTTCGTGCAGTCTTTACTACTTGTGGTAGAAACATCTTGCCTTCTCCAAAGAGTTCTCCCACTTTTCTCATGCCATTCATAAGGGGGCGCTCGATTACCTCCAGAGGATTGTTATAACAAGATAGTGCTTCTTGTAAATCTTCTTCTAAATAAGTGGAAATGCCCTTTGTGAGTGCATATTCTAGTCGTTTATCTACATTGTTGTTTCTCCAGTCATCTTGTTTGGTCTGCTTGTTTTCTGTCGTGGTGTGGTTAATTTGTTGTGCTATTTCTACCAATTTTTCTGCTGCGTGGGGTGAAGTGTTTAAGATTACATCCTCAACAGCTTGTAGTAACTCAGGCTCAATGTCTTGGTACAATGGTAATACTCCTGCATTTACAATACCCATATCCATGCCGGCAGAGATGGCATGATGAAGGAATACAGCGTGCATAGCCTCTCTGACACGATTGTTTCCCCTAAATGCGAAAGATAAGTTACTCACACCACCACTTACTTTTGCGTGTGGCAAGTTGTGCTTGATCCATGCAGTGGCTTTGATGAAATCTGCTGCATAACTATTGTGTTCCTCAATTCCCGTAGCTACTGCAAGTATATTAGGGTCGAAAATGATATCTTGTGGTGGGAATCCTTGCCGTGTGAGTAATTTGTAGGCTCTCTCACACACTTCTATTTTGCGTTCGTATGTGTCGGCTTGACCTTTTTCGTCAAAAGCCATTACTACAATAGCAGCTCCCAATTCTTGAATGCGTCGTGCGCGTTCTAAGAATAATTTTTCGCCTTCTTTGAGGCTGATGGAATTTACAATTGACTTACCTTGTGTACACTTTAACCCGGCTTCAATGACATTAAAGTCAGAAGAGTCAAGCATTAAGGGCACTTTCGCAATTTCAGGCTCGGAAACCAATAAACGGATAAAATGGCACATTTCATTGCGTGCATTTAAAAGCCCATCGTCAAAGTTTAAGTCTAAGATTAAAGCGCCATTATCTACCTGTTCTCTAGCAATTTCTACAGCTTCGGTATAGTTTTTTTCGTTGATAAGTCGCAAGAATTTACGTGAACCGGCTACGTTACAGCGTTCGCCTACATTGATAAAAGCACTTCCTTTGGTGTATGATGTCATTTTTTACAATCTTTTTTCTATACGTTTAGTGGTGAGCAATACAAATATGGCGCTCACCGAGAGAAAATAAATAATGTCGCGTGTGTCAAGTATACCTCGACTGATTGATTTGTAGTGAGCATGAAAACCCAACCACTCAATGGCACTTACGGTCTCTCCGTTGCTGAAAAAACTACCAACAATGTCAAATCCGTAAAATAACAAGAAACAGATAATCAGTCCTAAAATAAAGGCTACAATCTGATTGTGTGTGAGTGCGGAGGCAAATGTGCCCACAGAGGTGTTGATTCCAACAAGGAATATCAATCCTATAAATGAACCCCAGAATGCGCCGCTATCTACATTGCCTACAGGCTCGGCAATGTAGTAAACCGTGAAATAGTATATGCAACAGGGGAGTAATGCAATGACTGCAAGAAACCAACTTGCCAGGTATTTACCTAATACAATTTTCCAGCGTTTAATGGGTGCGGTTTGTAATAAGTCCCAAGTGCGATTTTGCTTTTCTTCTGCAAATAAACGCATTGTGATGGCAGGACATAGAAAGAGAAACAACCATGGGGCTAACATAAATAAACCATCTACTTGTGCATAGCCCGATTCTAAAATGTTGTATGGTCCGGGTATGACCCATAGTAACAGAGATGTGGCAAGTAGAAACAAACCTATAACAATATATCCTGTGGCGTTACTGAAAAAATAGCGCAATTCTTTCTTAAAGATTGTATACATTAAAAATTGTAGATTTAGTGGTAATAAAAATCTTTGCCTGAATCAGGCAATATGCGCACACAAAGGTACAACAAATCTTTTTAACTATCACTGATGAGGTGAAAAATATTCACAATATGAATTGTTGTTGCCCGATACACATCACCTATTATTTTGTTTCTATCTTTAGTTAGGATGGGATGTACTTCGGCGTAAATAAGTAAAATGGATTTTATTATGTTCTTCTTAGCCTTTTGCTATCTTTGGATATGATATACTGCACTCGTTGCAAAATGTATTGAAGTCAATTTCCTACATTTTACTCGTTTGTTGCTATCTTTGACTGTCGGCTCACCGTCGGCTGACCGTCGGGGATGCTAAGTGAGCGGTAAGTGAGTGATAGGGCGCTTTGTTGGAGCTTTTTTGATGGTGAAATGGAATGTGTTTCTTGGAAGGGAAACTTTTATTGGGTAGTGCTCATTGTTAAATGGAAAACAAAAATGAATTATCACAAAGTGTTGTTATACAGAAGCAATAAATCAGAATTCTAAATGGTTTGATTTTTCACATTTCTAATAGATTGCGTGTGAAACATGGCATGCGATTTGCTCAATATCATATTGATGATGAAAAAAAACAAATCCTTCATAGGTGTTCTTCTTGCTGCCAGTTTAAGCCTTGTAGTTATTCCCCAAGGTGTATGTGCGAAGCATAAAAAATCGGTACCCGACTCACTTCAAACTCTTTGTTATGATGTGAATGGTGTTTCTTTCACTATGCAACGTGTGGAAGGTGGTGTGTTCTTTATGGGTGGAACGCGCGAACAACACAAGGAGTCTGTTTCCATTGATAAACCAGTGCATACTGTGGCATTAGATGCCTATTATATTGCTACAACTGAAGTGACGCAAGCGTTGTGGAAAGCAGTGATGCCGGAGTGGGAATTCGTGGAGTCTTTATACCTTCCTGAATTCCCGGTTTGTTATGTAACGTGGGATGATTGTCAAGAATTTATTCGTCGGTTGTGTGTTATGACAAATATGCCTTTTCGGCTTCCAACTGAGGCTGAATGGGAGTTTGCTGCCCGAGGGGGTAATGTGAGTAGTGGGTATCGATTTGCAGGAGGAAACGAAATAGATAGTGTATCGTGGAGCCTCTCTAATTCTAATTTCAGAAGGCATGAAGTAGCGCAGAAAAAACCGAATGAATTAGGATTGTTTGATATGACGGGTAATGTGAGTGAATGGTGTAGCGATTGGTATGCTTCCTATCATTTGGGCACAGAGCCTAATCCTAAAGGTCCGCAAGAAGGAACGTTGAAAATTGTGAGAGGAAGTAGTTTTGATGATTGTGTGGAAAATAGTTATCTTTCACGTCGTGGTTCACATAACCCCAAAAGTGCGACAAATTACTGTGGATTGCGATTGGCTTTGACCTTGCCGCATGAGCCAACCTTGCAAGTGAGGGAGGAAATGGAAATAACTCAAAGAGTTAAGATTGGTAATGTGCGATTGAAAATGCACTATGTTCCCCATGAACATTTCTATTACATATCTGAAAATGCTATCACATGGCGTGTGTGGAGCCGGATTATGAAAGAAGAAATGCAAGGTAAGTGGTCGCATGCAGTGATAGGAAAAACTCCCAAAGAATGGGCGTCGTTTTTGGAAATGTGTCGACAGAAAAGTATGATTCCATTTGATTGGGCTACTGAGGAAGAGGTGCAATATGCCTTAACGGAAAAAATAATACCTGAACCTAAAATAACACAGCCCCGACAACGCCGTTGGGAGAAAGATGTGCATAGTATTCAACGTCATCGCAGATTCATAAAGAAACTCCAACCATGGGTAGAGTTGGTCTCCTCTAAAATACAATTAGAAGTTCCGGATGACCCGATTTTGCTGACATACAACGATTCTGAAAAAGATGACCAACCTAAATGGTTGGTGATTAGAGGAACAGTCCATAATCGATGAGAGGATGTAGTATCTTTATAGAAGATATTCGGCACTCGCTGTGAAAAATATTCAAGCGAGCTTGATATTTCTCGCTCGTTTCTACGTATCTTTGCAGGCGAATAGCTGATAGTTTCAAATATATGAGAATAAAAACGTTGCTGTGTTGTCTGTTGGGTTGGTGTGCAGTGCAGGCTTCTGTTCCTGTGAAATGGAAGGCAGAGTATTTGGTGGGTACCATCATGCAGGGGTCGCGCATTGATCCGTTAATTGATAATCCAGTTATGGGTGCCGAAGTGGCTGCTGAGTTTATGCCTACTTTACGAATGCCTTGGGCAATGCCCTATAATGGTGCTTCTGTGGGAGTTGCAATGACTTACCTTAATCTGGGTAATAATGCAAAATTAGGTAATGCAGTAGCTCTCTATCCGTATTTAAATATACCTTTGGTCAATAAACGACATTTTATTCTTTCCTTAAAACCCGGAGTGGGGGTGAGTTTTGTGGATAAACGCTACTCTAATACGAATGAAAATGGTACATTAGGTATATCCAATAGTGATAATCCCACCCAGATAGCTAATTCAGCTTTCGGTTCTGTGTTAAATGTCTATTTCGCAGGAATGTTGTCAATGGAGTTTCCCCTAACGAAGGGTGTAAGTATTTCTACTTCCGGAGGATGGAACCACATTAGTAATGGTAGTTTTATTCAGCCCAATGGGGGGATGAACATGTTCAATGTACAAGTTGGAATGAAGTATTTTCCGCAACATGCTTCTTATCAATCGCCTGATGTGGAGGTGGCTGATGTCAAGTGTCGTTGGTCGTTTGATGTGATTGTTTCAGGAGGATGTCGTCAGTTGTACTATCGTGATAATCGTTTCTTCCCGGTAGCTTCCTTGCAAGTGGGTGTTTTTTATCGCTGTGCTAATATATTCCGTATTGGTCTTGGAGGAGATGCTTTCTATGATGGAGTTTATGCGTCAGTTAATTCATCTCCTGACCCGTCTCAAAATATCTCATCCTACAAGTTTACTTATCTAACGGAAGACCGGTGGCAAAACCGCTTGCGCGCAGGTGTTTCTCTGCAACCAGAATTTGTGATTGGTAAACTCACAGCGGGTTTTCATTTTGGAGTTTATCTGTATGATCCGATTAAGAATCTCGAGCCTTATACGGTGGCCCAATCTGCTCCGCAATCAAAAGGGATTTTCTATAAATACAACATCAATAAGGAGGATGGTTGGTTTTATACACGTGCCTCACTCAAGTATGAGGTGACCCCTCATCTTCTCTTGGCTATAGGGCTAAAAACACACCTTCATCGGGCGGAATTTATTGAATGGGGTATTGGATATCGGTTTTAAAAGACTAATTGTCAAGTAAATCCAAAAATAGATTTATCTCGCTTTGGTTGATGTGATTGTTTTTCATGTTCTGCATGAACTCTCTTAGTTTGTGATATAATCTGCGTTCGTCACGATGAGTGTTGAGTTCGGTGCGTAGTAATTCATAGGCTTGGCTACGTAATCCTATAGCCCATAGTCCTGCGCCTATGTGTAGCCTTTTCTCAGTTGATAAATCGGGTTGGGTAAGACTCATTTCCCAGTATTTGCGTGCTTGTTCGTAGTTACCTGTTTGATAGGATAAATCTCCAATCGCAATGGTGGCAAGGTTGTAGGCGGAGTGTTCCCAATGGATTTTAAATGCTGTTTGCAATGCCGTTTCTAATTGTCCCATAGCTTCTTGGCAATAACACAACTTGATGGCCATTCGGTAGTCGTTTGGACTTAATTGACTGAGTTCTTCATATAGATGAAGCGCTGTTTCGTAGTTGCCTTGTACGTACGCAATGTTTGCCATGCGTTTTAGCGTCCATTTATCATTAGGTTGTAGTAAATCGGCTTTCTGGTATAATTCCCATGCTTCTGATGGGTTATCGGTTGTTTTCTCTGTGGCATATCCCATGCGCTGGTAGAGGGTGGCATCGTTGCGCTCTGCAGCCCATAGTTGGTAGATGCTTAGGGCTTCTTGGTAATGCTCTTCTGCGAAGAGCCTGTCTGCTAATGCGATTTGTTGGCTCATGCTGAAAATTCCCTTGGTAAACAATGGTGTTTTGCTCCATGTTAATGCTAAACCAAATGGATTTTTATTGGCTTTGGAAAATGCAGGATAGAGTTCAAAAAAACGATATAAGTCTTGGATATATTGATTAGCCATGCGCATCCATCCATCTTCTTTGCTAAGTTTTTGTATGCCTTCAGTCAATTGTTCTTCCATTTCTTGCCCTAATTGGCTGTTCACCAGTTTTCGTTGTTCCTCCGGCATTTGTTTGATGCTGATACAGAAAGAATATTTGTCTGAATTACAAAGCGTACCATTATCCACAAAGACATCTAACACACTCTTTCCATTGGGGGTAAAGAGCTCAGATATACTGGAGTGGTGTTTGTCAAATGGTAAAAACCAAGCGTAAGGTAGTTGGAAAAAACTGATGCGTTTTAAATCGGCAAAATTGGCAAAATACACATCGGCACCACTCATTTGTAACTCACCAAACTCTCTGATTTTAGCTTCTATATCGCTGTCGTAACTGATGTCTTTCCAATGCGGGTTTTGTTCATCGTCTTTTTGTGTTTCCTCAAGCCTGTCTTGCATTTTTTGTCCCGCTTTCATGAGGTCGGGTAACACTTCAGTACGCAGTTTTTCGGTAAGTTTTTTTGTGCCGGCTGTACGTATTATCAGTCGTATGAGTATCTCCAATCTGCGGTGAAGGGTAGGGTGCTCTATAAGCATGATATAGAGGTCTTCAGCTGTGTATTTGTCAGGATGGAGCAAAAGGCTGAGGCTGATGCCACACAATGCACGCATACCGGGCTCGTCTTCATTGTTAAGACTTTCTAATAACAGCATGCATTTTGCTTTGTCCCATTTTCTCCATAGATTAAGACTTACTGCTGTTACGGCTAAACATTTTTCATTGTTGCCAAATTCAGTGCCATTGAGTATGGTTCTGTAAAGCTCAGTTTCTGAATCTGAATAGGTGGTGGTAGTCATCAGTAGGTCAAACCATCGTCTGAGCATTTGCTCGTAGGCTGTGCGTTCGCAGAGCCCTTCATGATAGTCTTGTAGGATGTTGATTGAAAAAACATCTCTGTGCAAACGGGCGTTTCTTATCTGTGTGTATGGAAAACCAACTTCTTCTGAAATGAGCAATTCTTCTTGTAATTCCTCTCCTAATAGGAGTGCTTCTTGCTTGATTTTATGAAGCATCTTTTCGCGCTCTGGATCATCCACTCCGTCTAAATAGTATTTGGCTAATAAATCATAGTGTGTTAGCAGGTTCTCTATTTGCACACTCCACTGACCAAGCTTGTGCTCGGTGCATAGGTTTAACATTTCATGGAGAGCTTTTTTTAGTCGCCCTTGTTTCAAATAGTGAGTGAATCTGGTTACATTCATTGTTGTAGGCAATGATTGAAACTATCCCATACGACTTATTTTCATTAGACGCTCGTAGTCCAATATCTTTATTTTGCGTCCGTCTATGCTAATCACTTCTTCTGAGGCAAAGTTGGAAAGGGTGCGTATGGCATTTGAAGCAGTCATGTTAGATAGGTTGGCTAAGTCTTCTCTTGACATATACATGCTGATAGTAGCTCCGTCTGCTTCTACTCCGTAACTGTTTTTAAGTGAAAGGAGTGCTTCTGCTAAGCGTCCACGTATGTGTTTTTGAGTGAGGTTTACAGAACGTTTGTCGGCTGCACCTAAGTCGGTGGCAAGTTCTACCAAAAAATGATAGCAAAAGTCGCGATTGCTCTTCAGCAAACTGAGAAATATCTCTTTGGGCAACATGTAAACTGTGGATGGTTCAAAAGCGCATACATTGGTGTTGTATTGCTCGCCTGCGATTATGGCACGATAACCAAAATGCTCGTAGGGCTTTAACATGCGCACAATCTGATTGCGGTTGCCAACTCCTTCTTTATACACTTTCACTTTCCCTTTTACCAACACCATCATGTGTGTGGGTTCATCTCCCTCGTAATGAATGAGCTGATTCTTCTTGAATTGGTGAATGCTGATATGCAAATCTACTAAATTGCGTTCTGTAGCAGTTAATACATTCCATGCGGGAGATAGGTCCCATAAATGTTCGTGCTCTGCGTTCAGTCTTCGTGTTGCCATAGCTTAGAAGAAGATTTTTTTTACGTCACACACCATCGGTGATGTGATGCCTAGGTTGTCGTTTTGTTAGTATAATTAGTTGGCATAAAAAAGAAAATACCCATTGGCGCTTTCTTTTTGTTATTGGCAAAGGTAACTCAAAATCTGCAATCCGCAAAACTTCAAAGCATAAAAAGTGGAAAGAATTTAGAATTGAGGCAATTTGGCATCTTTTTATGTGTAAAAAAAAGACGACCACATCTTGTGTGGCCGTCTTTTCTGTCAAATAACTACAATCCGGATTAGTTGTAAGTAGGAAGCACGGAATAGTCCTTGCTGTAACGTAAGTGTTGTTCTGTATATCCTTCTGTGTAGTCTAAGGTTACATTAATCATGTTGCCTTCTGCATCATATTCCGGTACATACACTGGGTTGACAAATCCTTTGTAAGGTGCCAGATTTAATTTTGCATAGCGTTCCAACACTTCTTTATGTAGGTCTTGATTCACTTGCACGGCATATTGTTCTACAATTTGTTTGCCGGCTTCATAATCACCGGTTGATTTGATGCGTTGGATTTCGCGCAATAACTCGCCAAATAAGTCGCGCAATTTGTCATAATCGTTCACTACGACATAGGTTTTACCGTCTCTTTCCTTAAATTCTACCACCTTGTCGGCTGCACCATGTTCCATCACCCAATTGGCAATCAATTGACGGTTACGCATATGGGCTTCTTCGATGGTCTTACCTGGTTGTTCCAAATCATCATGTTCCTTTCGCTCGGTCTGTTAGTAAATCCATCTGAATTGCTTCCTGTTGCAGGTATAGGTATTTTGGTCGGTTTGTTTATGATATTTGTTTCGCGTCCGTTGTCGGTATTGTTGTCGATGTTGCCATTCCGTAAATTTTCGTTGAGCGGACGTATATTCACCTCATTTGTCGGATTACGTGGTGCTGTGCCTATTATTTTTGCTACCTATCCACTCATTGCAGGCGTAGAAAATGCAAATACAATGTTTAATATAGTCTTTTTTATCACAATATTATCTCTTGTGTTCCAAGGCACAATGATTCCACAAGTAGCCCGTTGGTTGAAACTTGATTTACCAATGAAAGAAAAAGTAAAATTGAAAGAGTTTGATGTGGAGTTTTCTGACGATATCAAATCTGCAATGAGCGAAATGGAAGTAACAGCCAAGATGATTGCAAAGGGCGATCGTTTGATGGATA
>CALGCU010000289.1 GCA_937886455.1 uncultured Bacteroidales bacterium
AAGCCCCTTTATTTTGTCTTTTCCGTGCCAATAACTTGAAACTTCAGAATCATCAAGAAGTTCATAGATTGATGGAGTACGGAAGTATTCCTGATAAAGAAACTTTTCTATCTAAATTTCCAGATTTTGATGTATTAAATGTAGGTGAATCTAACAAATATTTATTAGATGCTCTTTATGAAGATAGAAATAAAAGATTAATAGCTAGGACTTATAATCAAATTAGAGAAGATCTTCAAGCCGGAAAGGTAGAAAAAGCAGTTCAATCTTGCATGTCATTAAATGAAAATATGGCAAAAGCAAAGCATATTGAAGCTATAAATATTTTTCAAGATTTGAGTAGATACGATACCTATATAGCACATTCAGAAAATTATAAGGATTTCTATGTAAGTACAGGATTTAAAGAATTAGATGAGATTGTAGGTGGTTGGGATAGAAAAGAAGAACTGGCAACTATAGTTGCTCGTACCAACTCTGGCAAAAGCTGGATCTTATTAAAAACAGCAATTGCAGCAGCAGAGCAAGGTCTTAAGGTAGGTATTTACTCAGGGGAAATGTCTGAAAATAAAGTAGGTTATAGGGTTGATACTCTTATGTCTCATATATCTAATACTAAGATAATTCATGGTAATAAAAATATTCAACTTGATTATAAGAGATTTTTAGAAGATGCCCAAAGAAATTTAAAAGGTACTATTTTAGTTTTAACTCCTTCTATGATAGGAGATTTAGCAGGGGTAGGCGATTTAAGAGCATTTATAGAGAAAGAAAATCTAGATATGCTTTGTATTGACCAACATTCATTATTAAAAGATGATAGAGGTGCTAAAAATCCAGTTGAAAGAGCCTCTAATATATCTCTTGATTTAAAAAAATTGCAGGTATTAAAAAAGATTCCTATAATATCTGTATCACAACAAAATAGAGAAAAGAATGAAAATGGCCCGGATACAACTAATATCTCATCTTCAGATAGAATAGGTCAAGATAGTACTTTAGTAATTATGTTTGATCTTTTTGCTATTTTTAAGGCGAAGAACTCTGATCCGTTATTTACCGATATAGATATTTTTATATCCCTTTTTATTTTTAAGTATATGGAGGAAAATTGTGGTTAAAAAGAAAAATAATAATACCAACAAAAATAATAATAAGTAACTATGGCGTCTTTTCGTGTTGAAGGAGGTTATAAGTTAAGTGGACAAATCACTCCGCAAGGTGCTAAAAACGAAGCCCTGCAGGTGATTTGTGCTACTTTATTAACCGAAGAGGAAGTAATCATTTCTAACATTCCCGACATCCTCGATGTAAACAACTTAATCAATTTGCTTTCTTCGTTAGGGGTTTCTGTTAGAAGGGTTGCAAATGGAACGTACGGATTCTGTGCGAAACATATTGATGAACAATATCTGGCTTCTTCACAATACTACCAACAGGCTGCTTCTTTAAGAGGGTCTGTAATGGTGGTAGGACCTCTACTCGCAAGAATCAAGAAGGCTATACTGCCTAAACCCGGAGGGGATAAAATCGGAAGACGACGCTTGGATACTCACTTTATAGGTATCGAAAAACTGGGTGCTCACTTTGAATACGACCCGGATAAACGTCAATATAATGCAGCAGTAAAAGACACCCTCAAAGGCACCTATATGCTCCTCGATGAAGCCTCAGTCACAGGTACGGCCAACATCATTATGACTGCTGTTATGGCAGAGGGTACTACCACAATCTACAACGCTGCATGTGAACCCTATGTGCAACAACTTTGTCGCATGCTCAATAATATGGGAGCTAAAATATCTGGTGTAGGCTCTAATTTATTGACAATTGAGGGTGTGCAACATCTACATGGCTGTACACACAAAATCCTTCCGGATATGATTGAAGTGGGCAGCTTCATCGGAATGGCGGCTATGACGGCTTCTGAAATCACCATCAAAGATGTCGCTTATGATGAATTAGGCATCATCCCGGAATGTTTCCGAAAATTAGGTATCAATATCGAAAGAAGAGGGGATGATATCTTCATTCCACAACAAGATTCTTACACGATTGAGTCCTTTATTGATGGCTCTATCATGACCATTGCGGATGCTCCCTGGCCGGGACTCACACCCGACCTCCTCAGTGTTATGTTGATTGTGGCTACAAAGGCAAAGGGTAGTGTGCTCATCCATCAAAAGATGTTTGAGAGTCGTCTTTTCTTTGTGGATAAACTCATTGATATGGGTGCACAAATCATTCTCTGTGACCCTCATCGCGCTACAGTCATCGGATTAGGTGAACGCTTTGCACTACGCCCGGCAACAATGAGTTCGCCTGACATTCGTGCTGGAGTTGCACTACTCATCGCAGCGATGAGTGCCAACGGGGTGAGCACAATTCACAACATTGAACAAATTGACCGAGGATACGAACACATTGATGAACGCCTCAATGCACTGGGTGCACATATCACACGTATAGACTAAACATTAAAGCATAAGCATGAAACACACAATCTTTGGCATTCTCTTTTTGTCTGTCTTCCTATGGGCATGCAGCCCCTCTGAGCAACCGGTTAATCCGCCGGTTGAACCATCTAATCCCTCTGATTCTATCTTAGTGGAAAATGAAAATTTTTTCACAGTAGAGGTGGCTGATGTGCAAGGTGGGACGGTAAAATTATTATATCAAGGTGACACAGTGAATCCTCCGTGTCAAATAGAAAAAACACACTGGCTCACTGTGATTTTTACACCTGATGATCAACACATTCTAACGGGTTCTAATGTAGTCAAAGGATGTGCGGCGCGTGATTCATTCCAAGTGAAGATGGACACAGTGATTCGTCCTGTTTTTGCGGAAATCACCTCTGCTACACCGGCTGAACGTCACAAGATTTGCAACTATAACATTCGCTATTACAATGGCCCCAACGACAATGCTAATACGGGCAATCGCTCATGGACCATCCGCAAAGATAAAGTGTTTGAGATGATTCGTAAACACCAAATGGATATTTGTGGCATAGAGGAAATCACCACCTATCAATCGCCCGACTTTGTGGCTTCTCTGGAAGAGTATGAGTACATAGGTTATGGACGTGACAATGGAAAGGAAAATGCAGGCGGGGGTAGCGGAGAACAAACAGGTATTCTCTATCGCAAAGCACGCTATGTTAAGTTGGATCAAGGACGTTTCTTTCTTTCCACCACGCCTCATCGTGCCTCTAAGAGCTTTGGCTCTTCGTTTAATCGTATGGTCACATGGGTAAAACTCAAAGAACGAAATACCAACAAAACGTTCTATTTCTTTGCTACTCACTTTGATCATCCCACAACGCAAGCAGGAATCAATACGCGTGCATCTCAAGCGGATGTGGCGCTCAATCTTGTGCCGCAAATAGCTGCAGATGCGCCTTTCTTCTTCGTGGGGGACTTTAATTGTGAACCTTCCGAACCGGCATACGAAAAACTACAGCAAGTATGGACTGATGCTTTCGTGGCGATGGGTGACAACGCGCAAGGGGGATACATTTGTAATGCGGAACAAGAAAACCTCTTCCCCGATGCATGTGCCGAAATGGGTAATACCTACACCGGACTTTATAGCAGTTCTGACAAAGAACCCAAACGCATAGATTTTGTATTCTTTGATTCAAATAAATCAACCATACATTCCTACTGGGCTGATAACGATAACCTCGGACTGGAAGCTTATCCATCTGACCACCTACCCATTATCACAGAAATGAGTTGGTAAAGGCATAGAATTGGAATGTAGTTGTTGTTCGGTAAAAAGTATCTGACACTAATACACGGCGGAGGGGGTATGGATTATCCTTTGCTAATCTAACGTGAGTTCGACGAAATGTAACTGCTTATAAATTTGGTGATTAGTGAAAATTGTTGTATCTTGATAGCTCTCAAAGACAAAGTACTACAAACAATAATCGCTATACTCACCGAGACCAAAGTTACAGAATTATTCTTTATGGCTGATGAATTTTGAAAGTTTTTTGATAGAATAATGGAAAGGGATATACCAAGGAACACAACAAGCGTCCTATAGCAAGCGCACCGCTACCACCAACCCCATCACCACCCCAACTATCAGCACAATCATCCACACCCTCCATCTGTTCTGAGTAGCAACTGGAACTGTTTGAGTGTTCGTTTCCACATACACCGTATCATGCTTCACCACCTGTTTTTCCTTCCACAGCGTGTGCCATTTCTCCACACGCACCGTGTCATTCACTTGCCTCACCACAATGCTGTCACGCACACTCACACTGTCCACTCTCCAATCTATGTGCTGTTCCCTTTCGTTGCTCACACACGTATTGCTCATAGCTCTGCATGCGTTCAACATGAAAACGCTCCCTATTAGTAACATCCAAATAAATCTCTTCATTTTTTGCCGTATGATTCAATAAATAATCCACCAATTTTCCCTCTGCCTTGCGTGCATCCCACAACCATTCCGTGTCACGCACACCTCTCTTGTCATATCCCACCAACACACACCCACTCGTATCCTTCGGACTATTTCCGGCATGAATCCTCACTCCCTCAAATCCAGGCACCATGTGCAGCAAGGGCAACACACGCCCAAAACGAGGTGAACGTGTCAGGCTCACTTTGTAATAACCCATCGGTATAGCCCCTTTAGGATGAGTAGCATTAGGCACAAGAGGCGGTTCCATCGTATCACACATTATTTTTCCTTCCACCAACAGCACACCCCTAACAGCATGCTTCGTTCTCTTTATTCTCACTAAAGTTAATAACATAATTTTCAGTTTTTAAGGTTGATTATTTAGAAGTTTCTTATTGTCTCGACCTATACTTATAATCAATGCCCAGAATAGTTCCGGCAAAAGTGAGTATCTCTCCAAAAGCGGTCAGCACACTGGGGTGAATTGTCCCCACCGGAGGTACCCAAAACGCCATTCCTATCAACACCACACCAAAGAAAGTCAAGATCAAGGCACATTTGATTTGTACATTTTTCATAGTTGTAAGATTTATTCAGCTATTCATATTAGTAGGAACACGGCACACCGTGTCCTACTAAATACGCAAGGTAAAAACCACATCTACAAACGAAGCGTTCTTCAGTTCGCTTGCGAGCGCCCTATAGCTCACACAGTGAGCGTCCTGTAGGGCTCCGCCCGTCCTGTAGCTCGCTTGCGAGCGTCCTATTTATTCCTGTCCGTAGAGCTGAGAGAAGATATAGCCTCGGAGGGTTTTATACTTGCTTTGTTGCTTCCAGGCTTCTTTGTAGGTGGCCACTTGAGCAGTGTCTGCCATGGCTTCTTTTACCTTGCTCGCAGTGCGTGCAAACTGTTCTTGAATAGCCAGTTGGTCAACAGTAGGTGCCACAGTTGATTTGCGTGGTTGAGTGATGTATTTACAATCGATGTCTGCTCGATAGTTATACACAGAGTCATGATGTTTAGCGATTTTCCCGCTCACGGTTTCCACCGGGTCAATGTAAGTTACTTTTGCCATAATTGTTTAAGTTTAAATGTTAATGATTAATAATTAAGAGTTAATAATTAATAGTTAAGAGTTTAATTTTGAACAAGTAGGATTAGGCCGTTTCCTTATACAGTTTGGCGAACAAAAAGCCTCGCAAGGTCTTATACTTCTTTTGCCTTTTAAAAGCTTCGCGATACTGTGTCATTGCCTCTTCGTCCAATGCCTTTATCGCATTCAAGGTTTGCGCAAACTTATTGCGAGCCGCCACCTGAGCTTCCGTAGCCTCTCCCGTATAAGGGTTACAGATTTTGGTTGTAAATTGAGTACCATACATCTGTTTGAAGATGACATCGGAGTGTTTACAAATCTTCCCACGAAAAGAAGAAAAAGGTGCTTCTAATTTAACTTGTGACATAGTGCTTGTTTGTAAAGATTAATAAATAGGAGTAATTAATTGATTGCTTGGAGAGTGCACGTCCATTCATGATTAAATGTGAGTGATTGAGCAAGAGTCTGACGGATGATTTCACATGCCTCGTCTGGATAAAAAAGTTTAGAATCAAGTGGAACAAGTTTCACGATGAGGGTATTTGCCTCTATGGATATCTCGGGATTGAGGGTTTCCAAATGAAAGAGAACGGCCTCTTTGGCTCGCACCACCTCTTCCAAACTCCCACAAGGGACAGTGATAAAAACAATAACTTTTTCTTTCATAATCATTTATTCATTCTGTTTTACATTGCTACACCTTCTGCAAAAAAACACCACCACACAGAAGTTATGCGACATGCGTTTCTTGCGAAATGTTTTCACTTATTAAAGCAATGCCGTATCTTCGGCTTTTATGTAAATCAACAATGAGGTTTACGCAAAATGAGGGGTTCTCCAATATTTGTGGACATTTTATATTGCAATTTATATTATTGCTATTGTACTGTTTGTAATTAGTGTAACAGCAATCGTAGTTCTCGGGATGACGGTGATTCGTCCGGTGAATCAGATTAGCCGTAAAGTTGCTGTACTTGCACAGGATGTGGCGGCAGGAAAAGGCGATTTAACAGAAACTATTACAACAAAAAACAAAGATGAAAATGCTGTATTTTCAATTGATGTAAATGATATTGCATCAAAGGCTTATGTGTCGCCGTTTTATTTTCAAAAAATATTCAATGTACTGTGTGGCTTTACTGTGGGGGAATACATAAGAAACCGACGTCTTACACTTGCCGGAGAAGAGCTTTCAAAGGCTGATGCAAAGGTTAT
>CALGCU010000290.1 GCA_937886455.1 uncultured Bacteroidales bacterium
TTAAAACAACACAATCTTTTTTATACCTTAAAAAACTAATACCTATAGAAAGTAGGACTTTGTGAAAAGTCCTACTTTTTGTTTGTAAGAGCCCCCGCTCTTCTAATCACCTCTCCAAACTCCATTATTACATTCAAAGCCTGTCATCAACTTCATAAATTAGTAAGCAACTTAGGTATAAGGCCTATGGAATATAACACCCTTAATTGCCTATCCTAAAGCGAGTACAACGAACGTCCTGTAGGCGAAGCCGTCCTGTAGTTCGCTCTGCGAACGTTCTGTAGCGAACAAAGTGAGCGTCCAAAAGGGCTCCGCCCGTCCTCTCATTCCCGCGACCATCTCGGGACCACTCCGGGACCACTAGATAGGAATAAGATAGCGATAAGTTTGTTGTCTGATAGCAACAAAAAGCAAAAGTCAAACCACACTGATATTCAACCACTAAGCAATCATTAAGGTAAAAAAAACATAAAAAAACATTGCATTTTAGACAAATATGCTTAACTTTGCACACAAATCAAAATCTGTGCAGATTGTAACACAAACAATGGAACGCATTTTTATTTCCATATCAAAACGCTTTTATTGGCTACTGATATACATCTTTACTGCTGCCGGTTCTGTAAGCCTGAAAGATGATATGTTTGGAGTGCGTGAGCAATTCAAATCATGGAAGTCTGCAGGTTACGAAACAGTCAATGCGGCAAGTTCGGCTGGTGGAGCCAAAGCAGAAAATGCTACCAAAATAGCTACATACGTCTGTAGGTTTGATTTTCTGGAAGACAACATCAACTCATTAAGGGAATATCTTTGTCAATTGGCTTCCCTTGCTTCACGCATCTTTGATGGTATCTTCTCATGTCCTGAAGCGCATAGAATTCGTCTGCGCGTCTGCTCTGACTGATTTTAGTTATACCCCCTCTATCAAATGTGAAGAATAACTTCTCTTCACATCTTCTATGTTTATTGTCATAGATGGCAATGACATCCCAAAACTATTTAAGTATATCAATTTTAATGTATATAGAATGAAAAAAATCTACTATTTGGTAGCACTATGTGCTGCATTGTTATTACCTCAGCTCACACATGCTGACGATTTTCAAATACCAAATTCGGGATTTGAAAACTGGGAATATGATGCCCTCAATCAATTTGAGGATGGACAACGTCCGGTAGGATGGAACACATCTAATATCAAAAAAACAGTCGTAGGTATCACTGCAGGTGCTAATATGGTATTCCCTGACGCTAATCCTCATTCGGGTACTTATTGCGCAAAGGCTATTAATACTGAAGTAGGGGCTGCTGGTATTACAGAGGTTAGCCCGGCGTGGTTTACACTCGGAAAACCATGGTCGTGGATTAGTGGTGTCAACACTGGCTCTGCTACAGCAGGTACGGATGGCGGAATTGCATTTACCCACCGTCCGGATACAATGCAACTTTGGATTAAACGTACATCAAGCGGTACGGAAAATGCACATATCATTTTCTATTCTTGGAAAGGTACATCCAAAGGTACAAGCTATAAAAACAAAAATAATGGATGCTCAGAAACTACACACTATGACGAGGAATCTGACATCAGAATTGAGGCGGATGGAAATGAATGTACAATCGCAGAAAAGGCTACACAGGTGGCTGAAGCGCAATGGCGATCTATGACACAATACAAAGAGTGGACGCTAATAAAATTGCCTATACGCTACCTCACAAATGATAAACCGGAGAAAACTAACATAATCATTTCTGCTGCTAACTACCCGAATAAACGTGCTAACGAAGTACAAAATAACGCAGCTATCTGGGCGGACGATGTGCAACTTATATATAGCTCTAAGTTACACGAGATAAAAATAGTTCGACCGGGAGAAACTATTGAAAGACCCATTACTGGTGTCTCTCCTGATATTATGGAATATACTTATTCTTTAGGACAAGGAGCTACGGCTACGGATATACCCGAAATTCGTTGTTATCGATCTGGAAGAAGACTCGATGATTCTGAATGTCAGATCGTGTATGCATCTGAACTCGACAACCCTTCAACTATAACTATATATGCTGAAGACGGTTCTTCGTCTTCCACCTATCAGGTGACTTTTGCGGCTAAGAAATCGGACAATGCAAACCCTGCAGGCATTACAATTGATGGGGAAGCATTGACCGGTTTTGTTGCCTATAATCAAAACTATGACATCGAACTCCCTTATGGTACAAAACAATGCCCACAAATTGACGTAATTAAAGGGGAAGAGGAACAAACCTACACAGTGAATTGCACTGCTGTGCCGGGTGTGGCTACTATCGTGGTTACTGCAGCTGATGGCGCAACAAAAAAGACCTATACGCTCAACCTCTCTGTGGGAAAACTCACGGATAATACACTGGCAGACATCTTGATTAATGGTACTTCTTTGACTGGATTCTCTCCTACGAAAACCAAATATAAAGTGGAACTGCCTTTGGGAACTACTGTCGCTCCTACCATCACACCGGTTTCTGCTTATCCGGAAGGTGAACAAGTCATCACCATGACTGATGGTGGATTAGATGGAACTACCACAATTACAGTTAAACCTCAAGGTGGTACGCAGCGCACATACTCCATCTCCTACATCATAACTGAATCGTCTTACGCACTCTTAAAGGATATTCAAGTGGGAGGAGTCTCATTACAAGGTTTTGACCCTGAAGTGAAAAGCTATAACTATGCACTACCTCTGGGGGTTAATGAATTGCCTGCAATCACATACGTAAAAGGGGATGCTTACCAAAAGGTTGAGGTCGCAACTGGTGGAATTGATGGAGTCACATCTATCACTGTGACTGCACAAAATGGCACAAAGGTCATCTATCGCATCACATTCTCTGCTGTGAAGTCTTCGGTATCTACATTGAAAGATATCTTGCTTAATGGTGAATCTCTCGCAGGCTTTGAAGTGAATACTACCGCCTACAAGGTGCAATTGCCACAAGGCACTACTGTCGCACCTGCTGTAACTTTTGTAAAGGGGGACGACTATCAAAATGTGACACTCAATGAGGGTGGACTGACGGGTACTACGCGTATTGTAGTGGTTGCACAAGATGGCTCTGTCACTACCTACACAATTGCATTTGAAGTGCAAAAGTCTTCTAACGCTACTTTACAAGCGATTATGCTGGATGGCAAAATGCTTGACGGATTCTCTGCTACAAAAACAAACTATGAAATCACACTACCTCGTGGCACTACTAAACTGCCTGAAATTACATGGACTGCGGCTGATGCTTCTCAGACCATACGTAAAGTAGAAGGGGGTGTGAATGGGGAAACAAAAATCACAGTAAAAGCTCAAACAGGTGCCATCACTGTGTATAGCTTGAAATTCTCTGTAGAAACAAACAACAATGTCAACCTTAACGAAATCAAAATAGATGGTGTGACCATACCGGGATTCCAGTCTTCTGTACTCGACTACACAGTAGAACTGCCGGCGGGAACTACCTTGTTCCCGGACATTACTTACACAAAGGCAGATGCTGCACAAAGTGTAGTCCTTACTAAGGGTGGACTGAATGGCACAACACAAATCCTCGTGAAAGCTGAAGATGGTACAACGCGAATCTACACTATCACATTCAGCGTATTGAAGTCTGAAAATGCTTTCCTAAAAATGATTTATGTAGATGGGCAACCTTTGGCAGGCTTTGTGCCATCTACACTAAATTATAATTATGTGTTGAACGAAGCTGTAACGCAATGTCCGGATATCACTGTGGATAAAGAACTCGGACAAAATGTGTCTATTGCCGTGCCAAAACTCACAGGTATGGTACGTATTGAAGTCACACCGGAATCGGGAAGCAAGAATGTTTATACTATTGACATCAACTATCCGCAATCCAATAACTCTAAACTGCAAAGCATCACTGTTGATGGACGCGTTATTGATGGATGGAATGCCAATACT
>CALGCU010000291.1 GCA_937886455.1 uncultured Bacteroidales bacterium
GGCTTGCTTTTTGGAGTGTGTTGAAGAGGCTCTTTACTTTTTCGGCAATGATGGTTATTTCTTCTCTCATGAATAGTTTTAGGTCAACGAGGACTTGGTCGTTGCGTGAACGTCCTGAGTGTATTTTTTTCCCTATGTCGCCTAATTTTTTTGTGAGCAGGTATTCTACTTCTGAGTGTACGTCTTCAATCCCGTCTTCAATGGTGAAGGGGCCGTTGTTTATGTCGTTGAGGATTTCTTGTAGTGCTTTGAGCAGTATGTTGAGTTCGTCTGATGTGATAAGTCCGATGGATTGCAACATTGTGATGTGTGCCATAGAACCTTGTACATCATATTTTGCGAGTGATAAATCGAGCTGACGGTCGTTTCCTACAGTAAATTCATCTACTCGTTGGTTTTCTTCATATCCTTTGTCCCAGAGTTTCATAATATGGTTGCTAATGTTTGAATGTATTGATGGTAATAGTTTATAGCTTGTTGAATTTCAGTAATTTCCACATATTCGTTTTTGCTGTGTGAACGAGCTGATTTTCCGGCTCCAAGTTTGATGGAGGGGAATGGCATCAGTGCCATGTCGGAAGTGGTTGGCGACACAAACAGCTTGGTGTGCAATAGTTGTGCTGCCACTACTAATGGGTGTGTTTCGCTTATGGCAGATGCCCGGATGTGTGTGGAGCGAGGTGTGAGTTGTGAAGTGAGTTGTTCTTGTAGCATTGCAATGACTTCTTCGTTGGTGTAGGCATCGGTTGTGCGTATGTCTATCACAAAATGGCACAAGTCGGGCACAACATTATGTTGCTGTCCGGCTTGTATTTGTGTGACATTGATGTTGATTGGACCTAATAGAGCTGATTGTTTGTTGAAATGAAAGTCTTGTAGGGTTTGTATGTCGGTGATTGCTTTGTAGAGTGCGTTCTCTCCCTCATTGCGTGCGGCGTGTCCTCTGACTCCTTTGGCATAGGCATCAATCACCACTAATCCTCTTTCTCCTATAGCCGCTTGCATTTCAGTGGGTTCTCCCACAATTGCCATATCGATGTTTATGTTGCGTTCTTTCCACAAGGGCAATATGGAGCGTATTCCTTTAGGCCCGGATATTTCTTCTTCTGCACTGAGGAGTAGGATAAGGTTGAAGGGTAGTGGGGTGGTGTAGTAGTTGCAGAATGTTGTGATGAGGCTCACCAATGATGCTCCGGCATCGTTACTTCCTAATCCGTAAAGCTTGCCGTCTTTGCGAACGGGCTCAAATGGAGAGAAGACAGAGTCATCTGTCTGGTTTTCCACATCATCATTCACCCATGGTTTGACTGTGTCGTGATGTGAATTGAGTAGGAGGGTTGGTTTTTGTGGGTTGTAATCTTTGGCATATGCCCACACATTGTTGTGGTGTCGGTGGG
Organism: uncultured Bacteroidales bacterium; assembly: GCA_937886455.1. GTDB lineage: Bacteria > Bacteroidota > Bacteroidia > Bacteroidales > Paludibacteraceae > Gallipaludibacter. Next base: position 1,398 of record CALGCU010000291.1, read on the forward strand.
GTGTGATGCCTTGTTTTTGTAGAAATTCAGCTAATAGTGTGGCTGTTGCGTCTTCTTCTCTGGATAATGAAGGAGTGGCAATGAGTTGTTCTAACAGCTGAGTGGCTTCTATGTGAGTGAGTGGTGTCATGTGTTGAGACTTATAGTTGAATGGTGGTTCCGGAGGGTTGATGTACCTTGTCGGAATGTTTGATTACAACATGTTTTACACCTTTTTTGAGTGCGGCAAATGCGTTGTCTATTTTAGGAATCATACCTTTGGCAATAACGCCTGTTGTGCGTAGTTGCTGATAGTTGTGCTCGTTGATAAGTGGAATCACAGAATCGGGGCGACTGATGTCTTCCAACACTCCTTGTAATTCAAAACAAAAGGTGAGATTAACCTCTGATTTTCCTGCCATGGCAGTGGCTATGGCTGAAGC
>CALGCU010000292.1 GCA_937886455.1 uncultured Bacteroidales bacterium
AACGGTCGCTCCTAATGAGGAAATCATTTTAGTGTATTATGATGTGACTGATAACAATAATGACAATATCCCTGATTATTCGGCTGAACCTTGTGCGGAAGAGCAAGAAGGATATGAAAAATGGCATAAGTTGGCGAATAAGAGTGTGTTGGCATTCTCCGGTCGTGGTAGTATTGGATTGTATAAAGATGATGTGTTGATTGATGTGATTGGTTCTACTTTCCCAACTGGAGCTTTGACTAAGATAGGAAAGTCTGAAAACGGAAATGAATGTGAGCCGGAGGATGTACAGTTGTACGTTGATGGACTAACGGTCAACGACCAGTCTTCTTTCTTCTGTACTAATGGGGATAATATCAAGACGCCTGAGGTGGAATCTAATTATGCGATATCCACCAACCGCTGTCTGTTGATTCGCAAGAACACTGTAACTTCGGGTGCGGACGCTGTGGCTAACAACAAAGCGGAAGCAGGTGCAACTTGTGGTGACTTGTCTTCTACATTTACAACCCTATGTTCTGAATGGGCAGGATTCCGCATTGGTAGTGGAAAGAGTACTAGTGATGAAATTAAGGATGCTACATGTGATGGCTTGGGTTATGTCGGCGGATTTGACTATAATAAGTATTACCGGGAATTCCAGACATTGGATGATTCTAAGACTTTGGATAAATTTGAATACAATCTGGAGGAAAACTTGTATAAGTTGACAATTGATAATGTAGCACAATATTCATGTTTGAACATCCAAGTGCAAATTAATGATCCTGTAAATGGAACAGTGCTCACAGAAGAAACTGCGCAAGTGCCTATCTTGGTAACGGGAGCTAACACTACTACTAATAATGAATTGTTCAGCAATATTATTGATGGTGACTTGGATGCAAGTAGAACGCGTTGCTCTACATGTGACGTGGTGGTGTTGGATGGCGCAACCCTTACAAAAGCAGCAGCAGAAACTGCTAATGATGTCAACCAAGTGCGTAACTTGTATGTGTACCCGGGTGGTCAATTGATTGTCCCTGAAACGGGTAATGACTATAAAGTAAATTCTGTTTCGTTCCGTCGTGTGGAAGATGCTGTTGCTAATGCTCAATTAAATAGTAACCTCAACATCACAGCTTCTTCTGATAAGCCTATTTATGTGGATGTGCGCGTGAATGCGGAAAACTGGCACTGGTTTACATTGCCGTATGACTGCGACATCGCTGATGTGACATGGGTGGACGGCACTCCGGCTAAGTATGGCGTGGATTGGTTCCTCTCTACTTATGATGGTGAAAAGCGTGCGGCTACACAAAGCGGAGGATGCTGGGCTGAGTTCCACGGCGAAACAATCAAGGCGGGTGTGGGATACATTGTGGGTATTGCAGGACATCCTACCAAGTCTAAAGTGAAATATGAACTCCGCTTCCCAATGAGCAAAGAGGTGCTGGCACAAGAGGTTGCTGGAACTGACAAGACTGTGCCGGTGTATGCATGGGGAGTGGATGAGGATATGCGACCTACGCATAAAGGATGGAATCTCGTGGGTAATCCTTATCTGGATTACTATCAAAAGAATAAGCTCAATAGTTTCGGAGGCTTGCGCTTAGGTGGTAAATATGTCTTGAATCAATCCACCGGTTATTGGGAAGACTCAGGTGAATGGGATGGACAACCTGATGGCAACTTGCCATACGTGGTGGTGCCTATTGATGGCGGATGGAGTGCCTACGACCAAGTGTTGGTGTCTTCCATCGACCTCTTGCCGTTCACTGCCTACTTTGTTCAAGTGGGTAATCCGGAAACGGAATATAATGGAGAACAAAAAGATGTGATGTTTAATGGCGATAATCGTGGACGTGCTTCTATTGCTCGCCGTGCTCCAAGCAGTGTCAGTGAGCAGGAAGAACCGGTGATTGTGGGTGTGAACCTCACCAACAGCAAGGGCGAGAGCGACATGACTTCTTTGGTGATTGATGATAAATACACCGATGAATATGAAATGAATGCCGACTTCTTTAAGTGGTTTGGAGACTACTATCGCTACTACACAAGACCGGTGGTCTATACCATTGGAGCGGACAAACAACAACGTGCATTCAATGCCATTGACGAGGAACAGGCGGCTAAGCCGGTGAGCATGGGTACATACACCGCACAAAATGGTGAATACACCTTCTCACTCGACCGCAGAAGCGACCTCACCCGTGTGAAGGAAGTGTGGTTGCATGATGCAACGGAAAGTGCTTATGTCAACTTGATGCAGGAAGACTATTCTTTCTCAACCGGAAAGACCGACGGAACAGGACGATTCACACTCGCTGTGACACTACATCCTAAGTCGCCTACCGACATCACGGATGGCATGAACGGACAAGTGTATGTGACCTCACAACAACGTATGCTCTATGTGAACAACCTGCCACAGCAAGCACGTGTGTGGGTGTATGACGCAGTGGGCAAACTGCTGGTGAATGAATCGACGAATGTTTACCAAAGAGCCTACCATGTGGGACAAGCGGGTGTATATTTCGTGAGAGTGGAAAGTCAAAATGGATGTGAAACATTACAAGCTGTAGTAGAATAAGAAGAGAGGACGTGATTATGAAAAAGATGATTATTATACTTGCAATGACAACTATGGGCGTAATGGCAATCAACGCCCAAAGCATGGCTGTGGAACCTCAAGCTACGTATGCAGAACCTACTGTGATACTCACAGAGCCTCACAGAGCGACAGAGGCTATCAGACCGGCTGCACCGGTGGTGTATAAAGCCACGAGACCGACAAACTTGTATTCACCACTCAAGGATGTGAACTATACACCTCAAAAACTGTATGTGCCTTCTCAACAAGAAGGATATGTTTCCTACGGAGGTGGAAATGCGGGAACAGTCCTGATGGGTGAGGGACGTACAGCGACAAGAGTAATCACCCCCGCGCCTGCATTTCACTCCACTTCTATTCTGCTACCGGCAGTGAATAGGGAAGACAAGCAGTTGGCACAAACCACCACGGCAGAAGAACCCTTGATGCAACGTGTGGGATGGGGACCGGGACCGGGGGGAGATCCTGCCGACCCATTCTTACCGGTGGGTAACACACCCTATCTGCTAC
>CALGCU010000293.1 GCA_937886455.1 uncultured Bacteroidales bacterium
TTAGATGCCATCGCGTTGGTAGAAAGGAAGAATGCATTACCATAACCTCCTGTACCCACTACTACTGCGTGAGCAAAGAAGCGTTCAATGCGACCGGTTACAAGGTTACGTGCAATGATACCACGAGCGCGTCCGTCAATCACCACAACGTCTAACATTTCGTAGCGGCTGTAGAGTTTCACTTTACCTTTGCCCACTTGGCGACTCAATGCAGAGTAAGCACCAAGAAGAAGTTGTTGGCCGGTTTGTCCCTTAGCATAGAAAGTACGGCTTACTTGTGCTCCACCGAATGAACGGTTGTCAAGCAATCCACCATATTCACGTGCGAAAGGTACTCCTTGTGCCACACATTGGTCGATGATGCTATTAGACACCTCAGCCAAACGATAAACATTTGCTTCACGTGCACGATAGTCACCACCTTTAATTGTATCATAGAACAAACGATAAACTGAGTCACCGTCGTTTTGATAGTTCTTAGCAGCATTGATACCCCCTTGTGCTGCGATAGAGTGTGCACGACGTGGAGAGTCTTGAATGCAGAAGTTCAATACATTGAATCCCATTTCTGCCAATGATGCAGCTGCAGAAGCACCGGCAAGACCTGTACCTACAACGATAACGTCCAAACGACGCTTGTTAGCAGGGTTTACTAATTTTTGGTGAGCTTTGTAATTGGTCCACTTTTCAGCCAAAGGACCTTCAGGTATCTTGGCGTCTTGAGGGGTGATAATTTGCTCAGATACTTTTATTGTTTCCATAATAAACTATAATTAATTTTTTACATTCTCTATAATTGAATTTAATGCTTGGATTGTCAATATTGTTTTTTGGTAGATGGAACCAACAATAATATTGATAATATATATGATAAAATTCTTTATAAAATTCTTTTCATAAATTGATTTCTAATAGAAACTATCTTAATCTATGGATATTATTAAATGCATCGTAGCTAAGATAGATAAGAATATTAAATCTTCATATCTAAATGCAGCCTTTGTAATGGCTTCTTGCATGAACGGTTTGTCTTTCATTGTTCTACCTATGACCAATAGGAATAATATCAAAGCATTGATAATCAACAAAGACCTTCCTAATAAATCATTATCAAAATGTTCAAGAGCAGTTTCAGATAAAATGTAACTTGCAGCTTGAATGAGCAGTACGACATAACACACATGCAAAAGCCAATGATTGTTCTTTCGTGCTTGATAGATATAAATAGAAATCAATCCCACACAAGCCACTATTGCAATGACGAATCCGACAATATTTAACCATGATAATTGCTTGGCATATCCGATTTTAAACAAGACCCCACAAAAGAAGGCCATTGTCTCAAAAAGGATGGCTAAGCCATACATTTTTTTAAAATTAACAGTATCCATGGTCAATGCAATAAATATCTGATTCTTTTGTTATGACTGCTTGATTAAGCTGCCAAGCTTACGCCAAAATAGAATACGACAACAGCAGCAAACATTAATACAACAAGTGTTGCAACAACGTTAGAGATGCATTTTACGCGTGGCATCCAAGTATCGTTGTTGAGTCCCATAGTGTGAAGTGCTGACCATACACCGTGAGTCAAGTGGAACCAGATTGCGCCTAACCACACCAAGTAGAGTACTACATAAACAGGATTTGCAAAAGTGTCTTTGATAATCAACACACCGTTAGTGGCATTTGCCAAAGCGGTTTCACATACGTGAATACCCAAAATGTGTTGGATTTCCACAAATTGCATTTTGCCCCAGAAGTTAAAGAGGTGTAAACCTATACCTAAAAGGATAATCACACCAAGTGCCAACATGTTTTTTGATGACCATTCAACAGCTGGTTGTTTGCCTTCTATTGCATAGCGTTGACGTCCGCGGGCACGATAGTTTTGCACTTCCAAGAAGAAGGCATAAGCAATGTGTACCACCACTAAGAATGCCAAACCGACAGTGGCAATCAATGCATACCAGTTAGCACCCAAAAATTTACAGATGGCATTGTAGTATTCAACGCCAAAAAGTGCATCAGTAATTGAAAAGATGTTCATTGTTGCATGAAACAACAAGAACAACACCAATGCAACACCGGAAATGGACATAACCAATTTTCTTCCGATTGAGGAATCTGTTAACCACATAATGAATTAGATTTTTAAAAGATTGTAATTAGTGTTTATTTATGAATTTATTGTTGTTTTTCATTGTATTACCATCCACACAAAATCACATTCCTTGTGTGAAGAGTACATGTTTGCTTTGCAAATATAAATGTTTTTGCCTGATTGCGCAAAAGCCACCAATAAAGAGTTCTTTATTTATGTTTTGAAACAGCAAAATGAATAAAAATCAATGATTATTTCGGCGTATTGTCTGTGTTTTCGGGTGTTTCAGATGACTCAACAGAGGCTTCATCCTGAGCAAAGGGGAGAGTTTCTCCTTTTAACACAAAGCGCTTATAATAGGAAATACAGAGCGTGGTCATCGGGAGAGCGATAATCATACCCGTCACTCCCAAGAGCGCTCCCCATATAGATAAGGACAGTAAAATGATAGCGGGGTTCATTCCTGTGACATTACCCATGATTTTAGGCACAAGAAATAGGTCTTGTATGCATTGCACCACAACAAACACCAGAGCTATAAAAAGCAAAATCAACCAATAGGAAGTACCACTCTCTGCCGCTTGAAGCAAACCTAATAGTAAACAAGGCGCAATACCTATCACCTGTAAGTAAGGCACCATGTTAAGCAATCCGATAAACAGTCCTACAATAATAGCAAGAGGGAGCCCCATAATGGAAAAGCCGATGGCAAACAAAACACCTACAATAGAAGCCACTAATGCTTGTCCACGAAAATAGCGGTTCATGCCGGTTTCCAGGTCTTCGGCTAATTCACTTATAAAGGCACGATACTTAGGCGGAATAATATGAATCCATCCATTGGAAATCTTTTCATAGTCCATCAAGATAAAGACCAGATAGAGCATACTGATAAACACTACCGCCAATCCCATTAACGCATTAAACGAGGAGTTTACAACACTCCACAATTTAGGCAATATAGATTTAATCGCACCCTGAATATCTGCATTTTGCAACAAGGCATGCAGGTCCATATTACTCCAGATGGAAGAGATTTGCTCCACCCATTCCACAGGAATAACACCTCCATTACGCTCACTCCTCATATAGGTGTTGAGCAAGGCATCCATCTTATGTACTTCTGTGGAAATAAGCGGATAGAGCAAAGCAATGATACCCACAAAAACACCTATCAACAGCAGAAGAGTAACAGCCACTGACAGTCCACGATTGCGTAGTTTCAGTTTATACTGAAAGAAACGCACAATAGGATGAATCATATAGGCCAGCAACCAACTCACCAAGAATGGTAGAAGAACATCGCGCAGGTAGTTGACGACATAAAGCAACAACACACCCACAGCAATACCTATGAGCAGGCGTACAGTTCTGTCAAGTGTAAAGGGGCGACGGTCCATAATAACGGTTTTTGTGTAAGGTTATTTGTTTTTCTCCAGTCGATTATAACAATCACGACAGATAGGTTCGTATTCAGCAGTTTCGCCCAACAAAACACGCTTGTCGCTTTGTACTAAACGGTGAGATACATAGGCAAGTGAACCACAATGTACGCAGATGGCATGTACCTTATACACATCTTCCGCCACAGCCATCAATGCCGGCATAGGCCCAAAAGGCACGCCACGATAATCCATATCAAGGCCGGCAACAATCACACGAATGCCTCTATCAGCAAGTCGGGTACACACATCCACCAAACCATCATCAAAGAATTGAGCCTCATCAATGCCCACCACTTCTACATCATCAGCCAATAAGAGTATGTTACCGGATGAATCCACAGGAGTAGATGGAATAGACGTACGGTCGTGTGACACCACATCCACATCTGAGTAGCGCACATCAATAGCAGGTTTGAATATCTCCACCCTTTGTTTTGCAAACTGGGCGCGCTTCATGCGGCGAATCAGTTCTTCTGTTTTCCCGGAAAACATTGAGCCACAAATCACTTCAATGCATCCACGACGTTGATTGGGAGATTGGTTATCGCGTTCAGAGTACATAGTTTTTATTCTTCTTGTGTTAGATTGTTTCGTATATCTTTAATCATTAATTGCAAACTGGTATTTCCATTGAAGGTATTTTCCTCCATAGTGTAGCAGATGTCAGCCTTTCCTCCATTTTTCAGGTGAGAGTTGTGTTGCCCTTTGCGGAAGGCTATGCCGTTCAGGCTGTTCTTGGATGTGCTGTCTTTCACTTCCAAACGAAGGTGCTCTTGCTCACGTCCTACTGCCTTAGTGTTACCATTATCATACACACCCTCAGTGGCAAAAATAGGTTTCTGATTGCCCGGTCCGAAGGGTCCGAATTGTTTGAGAATACGGAAAAACTTAGGCGTAATTTCCCGGAATGTAAGCATGGAGTCAATCTCTACTTGCGGTGCCTGTTGTTCGGGTAGGATGTGTGTAGCCACATACTCTTCAAAACGGCGTATAAACTCCGGCACATGCTTTTCTTGCATAGACAGACCTGCGGCATATACATGACCTCCAAAAGTTTCTAACAAGTCACGACAAGAATCTATCGCGGCATAGATGTCAAAGCCACCGACAGAGCGTGCGGAGCCCGACACCAATCCGTTGGAGTTGGTCAACACGATTGCCGGTTTGTAGTATTCTTCAGTAAGGCGAGAAGCCACAATACCAACAACACCCTTGTGCCAATCCGGTTTATAGACTACGATAGAACTTCTTGAAGCCATATCATCCGACAACTGAATCAACTCTTGCGCCTCATCCGTAATACTCTTGTCCAGGTCTTTCCTGTCGTTGTTATACTCATCTATCTCACTGCTTTTTTGTCGTGCAAACGATGCATCACGTGTGATGAGTAGTTGTACAGCCTCAGCTGCCGTACGAATACGTCCGGAGGCATTGATGCGTGGACCTATTTTGAATACTATGTCACTGATGTCAATCTCTTTTTCTGCCAGTCCACACACTTCAATAATACTCTTGATACCTACACAAGGGTTGTGATTGATACGTTTCAAGCCATAGTGAGCCAACACACGATTCTCTCCTGTGATAGGCACGATGTCAGATGCAATACTCAATGCAACCAGGTCAAGAAGTGGTTCTAAATGAGAGAAGGGGATTTTGTTTACTTGTGCAAAAGCTTGCATAAACTTAAATCCCACACCACAACCAGATAGTTCGCTGTATGGGTAATTACAGTCCGGTCGTTTAGGGTCAAGCACAGCCACTGCCGGAGGAATCATTTCGTCTGCAGTGTGGTGGTCGCAAATAATAAAATCAACATTACGTGATTTGGCGTAGGCTACTTTGCCTACCGCTTTAATCCCACAGTCCAAAGCAATGATTAGCGTGAAGCCGTTGTCTGCTGCGTAATCAATTCCTTTGATAGAAATGCCATAACCCTCTGCATAGCGGTCGGGAATATAAAAATCCACGTTGGCATAGAGTTCTTTTATGAACTTATACACCAAAGCCACAGCAGTGGTCCCATCAACGTCATAATCGCCATAAACCAAGATTTTTTCATTGCGTTGCATGGCGTAAGTAAGACGATCAACGGCTCGTCGCATATCAGTCATCAGGAAAGGATCATGCAACATTGACAAAGACGGACGAAAGAATTCTTTCGCCGACTGATAATCAGTGATACCACGCTGCACTAACAGTTGCGCGAGTATCGGACTGATTGACAGTTCCTTTGCTTTTTTCCTGCTCTTCTGTAAGGGACTTAATAATCCATTTATTCGTCATTGAGGAAGTTTTTTTTGAAAGTGGTAAAGGTAGTGAAAAGTGAGCGAAATAGCAAATATCCAATCAAATTTAATATTTGGGTTTCCGAACCGCAGTCTATCTTGTTAAAAGATAGTGAGAAAAGTGAGTTCGGAAGCAAAAGAAAAGCATTAAGTTTATTGAAAGTATTTGCATTTACACAACCCACTCTGCGTGTCGCGTTCCTATCCGTTTGGTATCTTATTCCTATCTAGTGGTCCCGAGATGGTCCCGAGGTGGTCGCGGGGATAATAGGACGCTCGCAAGCGAGCTATAGGACGGCTTCGCCTACAGGACGTTCACGATGTGAACTACAGGACG
>CALGCU010000294.1 GCA_937886455.1 uncultured Bacteroidales bacterium
CTCTTACTTATTACGTACTATTTACGTAGGATATACGTAGGATATACGTAGGATATACGTAGGATTCTTATCATATCAATATCTTATCATACTCCCTAATCAATCATTAAACTTATTGGTTCATTTGTTTCTCCGCTTACTTTTTACTACCTTTGCCAATAATTTGTCTATTTAGATTTAAAGGTATGTATAGAACAAGAACATGTGGTGACCTTCGTATTGAAAATGTAAATGAGAAGGTTACATTAGCAGGATGGGTACAACGCGTTCGCAAAATGGGCGGAATGGCATTTGTAGATTTGCGAGACAGATATGGTATTACACAATTGGCCTTTAACCAAGAAGTAAATGCTGACTTGTGTGAACAAGCAAATCGACTCGGAAGAGAGTATGTAATTCAAGTCACAGGATTAGTCGCTGAAAGATATAGCAAAAACGCTAACATGCCTACAGGAGACATTGAGATTATTGTAGATGAACTCAATGTGTTAAATCGCTCAGAAATACCACCTTTTACTATTGAAGATGATACAGATGGAGGAGATGATATACGAATGAAATATCGCTATCTTGATTTGCGACGTAATGCGGTAAGAAAAAACCTGGAACTCCGTCACAAGATGACAATGGAAGTGCGCCGTTACCTGGATAGTAAAGGATTTTTAGAAGTAGAAACCCCAATGTTGATAGGTTCCACTCCGGAAGGTGCACGTGACTTTGTGGTCCCATCTCGCATGAATCCGGGTCAGTTTTATGCTCTACCTCAATCACCTCAAACATTGAAACAACTATTAATGGTGAGTGGGTTTGACAGATACTTCCAAATTGTTAAGTGTTTCCGCGATGAAGACTTACGTGCAGACCGTCAGCCTGAATTTACACAAATTGACTGCGAAATGTCATTTGTGGAACAAGAAGACGTCATTTCATTGTTCGAGGGTATGGCTAAACACTTATTTGCCACACTGCGTGGCGTGAATATTGTGGACAGTTTTCCTCGCATGTCATGGGCTGATGCCATGAAGTATTATGGTAGCGACAAACCTGATATACGTTTTGATATGAAGTTTGTAGAACTGATGAACGTACTCAAAGGTTATGGCTTTGCTGTATTTGATAATGCCGAGTATATTGGTGGTATTTGTGCTAAAGGTGCTGCATCATACACTCGCAAACAACTTGATCAACTAACTGAATTTGTGAAACGTCCTCAAATTGGCGCAAAGGGACTTGTATATGCTCGTGTGGAAGCTGATGGTCAGGTAAAGTCAAGTGTAGATAAATTTTACACGCAAGAGGTGTTACAACAAATGAAAGAATGTTTTGATGCACAACCGGGAGACTTAATCCTGATTTTAAGTGGTGATGATACAAACAAAACCCGTAAACAATTATGTGAATTGAGACTTGAGATGGGTAATCAATTGGGATTGCGCGACAAAAACACTTTTGCATGTTTATGGGTTGTGGACTTCCCAATGTTTGAATGGAGTGAGGAAGAAGGTCGCTTGATGGCAATGCATCATCCGTTTACACATCCGAAAGATGAAGATATACCTTTATTAGATACCAATCCGGCTGCAGTAAGAGCAGATGCATATGACATGGTAATAAATGGTGTAGAAGTAGGAGGAGGATCTATTCGTATTCATGATGCTGAACTCCAAGCTAAGATGTTTGAAATATTAGGATTCACACCTGAAAAAGCACAAGAACAATTTGGCTTCTTGATGAATGCCTTCAAATATGGTGCTCCTCCTCATGGGGGATTGGCTTATGGACTGGATCGCTGGGTTAGTTTATTTGCAGGTTTGGATAGTATTCGTGATTGTATAGCATTCCCCAAAAACAATTCCGGTAGAGATGTGATGTTAGAAGCTCCGGCAGCGTTGGATGCTAAACAACTGGATGAATTACAAATAAAACTTGACTTAAAAACTGTATAATCCAATAATATATGAAGGTATGTCGTTTACTTTGCGACATGCCTTCATTTGCTAATTATCTATATTATTCATCCATTTTACTTATTGATGTATGGGAAAAAACGAACAACAAGAATTCAAGAAAAGTCTTCGACCCGTTGATGTGTGGGGTCTGGCATTAGGTGCCATAATTGGTTGGGGTTGCTTTGTACTCCCTGGTAACTCATTTTTGCCTAAGGCTGGTCCTGGTGGAATGGCACTTGGGATGCTTGCTGGTGGTCTATTGATTTTAGTAATTAGCATCAGCTATGGTTATTTAATTCGCCGTTTTCCTGTCTCTGGAGGCGAATTTATATATGCAAAAACTGCCTTTGGAAAAACTCATGCTTTTATATGTGGATGGTTTTTAGTGTTAGCTTATTGGTCATTAGTTCCACTAAACGGCACTGCCTTAGCACTTATTAGCCGTTATTTATTCCCAGGTATTATTCAAGTTGGTAAACTATATGAAGTGGCTGGTTGGGATGTGTATTTGGGTGAAGTGGCTGTGGCATCATTTTTCTTAATTCTCTTAGCCCTCCTTAACATTCGTGGAGTAAAAAGTGCAGGATGGACGCAAACTACCATTGCTTTAGGATTGGTTTCTACAATTCTCTTGCTGACTGCGTTAATTCTTATTGGTGGAGTAGAATGGGGGAATATAAACCCACTATTTCAAAAAGGTCAGCCGTGGCATAGTAGTGTACTTGCTATTGTTGCTATGGCGCCGTGGGCATTTATTGGATTTGACTGTATTCCTCAAGCAGCAGAAGAATATAGTTTCTCTCACCACAAATCCCGTAATTTAATGATTAGTGCCATTGCAGTGGCAGCTGTTTTATACATATGTGTTAATACCATCACCGCTGTTGGTCTTAAGCCTTGGCAAGAATTACTCAATGAGAAGCCATTCTGGGCTACCGGTTTAGTAATAGAGGAACGCTTAGGAAAAATAGGCTTAGTGATATTGGGCGTTTCTATGTTCTGCGCTGTTATTTCTGGTATTAATGCATTTTTTATTTCAACATCTCGTTTGATGTATGCCATGGCTCAAGAACATGCATTACCAAAGATGTTCGGAAGGTTGCATCATAAATTTGCCACTCCGGTTTCTGCAATCATATTTGTACTTATATTAGCTTTAGTAGCTCCATGGTTTGGTAGAGAAGTTTTAGGTTGGATTGTCGATATGACATCAGTGGGAGGAGCTATAGGATTCCTTTACACATGTGCTTCTGCAGTTATATTATCTTATAAGCAAAAAGAATATTCATATACTATAGCAGGAGTGATAGGAACAATTATCTCGCTTGGTTTCCTACTGTTATTACTCATTCCGGGAAGTCCTGGCTTTTTATACAAGCAAGCTTTCTTCTGTTTAGGAATATGGGTTTTATTAGGTATAGTATTTTATATAGTTATTTATCCTAAATACATAAAGAAAAGTAATTATGAAAGAATTAATTGAACCAATAGCACCGGAAGTGTTAATGAGTGAGTTAACACCTGAACGTCTTTTACGTAAAACTAATAAGGCTGATAATGAAATTTATGTAGTGACGGCTGCTCAGGCTCCTAATGTCATGAAAGAGATTGGTCGTTTGCGTGAATATACATTCCGTTTGGCTGGTGCTGGAACAGGAAAGGATTGTGATGTGGACCGTTTTGATATGGAAGATCCAGCGTGCCACCAACTTTTAGTATGGAATCCGGAAGCAAAAGAGATAATTGGTGGATATCGTTTTACATACGGTAATAGGGTGTCATTTTATCCTAATGGACAACCTAATATTAATAGTGAGCATTTATTTGATTTTTCAGAAAAGTTCTGTAAAGAGTATTTGCCATATATGATAGAAATGGCACGTGCTTGGGTTCAACCGAAATATCAATCGGCACAAATGGGAAGAAAGAGCTTATTTGCTTTGGATAATTTGTGGGATGGAATTGGTGCTATTGTGGCCACTAATCCTGACGTTCGCTATTTAGCAGGTAAAGTGTCTGTTTATTCCACAACTCCGCAACTACCGCGTAATGCTATCCTGTATTTCTTACACAAATCATTTGGAGATAGAGAAAACTTGATTACCGGTAAATGGGCATTAGAATATACTCCTGAGGAGGTGGAATTTTATGAAAATCTTTTTACTGGTGCTACATATCAAGAGAATTACAAGATACTTAATAATTTTGTAAAAGAGCAAGGTGAGCATATTCCGCCACTGATTCACTCATACATTGAATTATCATCATCAATGAAGACTTTTGGTACATGTTTTGATGCTGATTTTGGTGATGTATATGACACAGCAATGATTATTACTATTGCAGACATCTATCCAGCTAAAAAGGAGCGTTACGTAGAGTCATACTTGAAACAAAAACAAGCATAGACAGATGAGTCGTTTACAAGATATAAAAGATAAGATAAAGACTATCCCCCGATCTTGGATGTGGGGGATAGTTATTTGCTTCTCGCTTGTTTATATCGCTTTTCTTGATGAACACAGTTGGGTGAATCGTCTTACATACAAGCGTAAATTGAAACATTTGGAAAAAGAATTAGAGTATTATCAAAACGAGTTGGCATCCGATATGCGTAAATTAAACGAGTTAAAGTCTAACGACAGTAACTTAGTAAAATTCGCTCGTGAAGAATACTACATGAAACGTCCTAATGAAGATATTTATTTGATTGAAGAAGAATGAAACAACAACCTTCCTTTATACTCACATTCTTGTATTCCTGCTTATTATTCGTGGGAGCTATATTGGCATTCTTCTCAATAGCTGCTGCCCCGTATGTATTTGCAGTGGGAACTTTAATGGTGTTGTTTGAGGTTTTGCTACAAATGTATCATTCAAAAGGGAAAGATATTCGCCAAAAAAGACAAGGACGCTTACGATTAGTAAATGTACTAATGTTAGGATTCGCTGCCTATTACATGTTTATTGAAAATAATTCATGGGTTGTCTTCCTACTTATATATGCATTGACAACTCTCTTTTTGTCCTATAGGACTCCCGAAAATTAATTAAGGAAATAATAATAATTATTATTGACCTATACTCCTAATAATTTCTTTTTGTACACTATATTCTAACCCATTCTTCAAAAGAGTAGGGGTGTGCATGTTTTTCATCTGGGGTATAGTCCTCTTGTGCTACTTTTTTCCATCCTGAAGGATTAATTTTTGGGAAGAATGTATCAGCATCATTCCATGTATGATGAATTCGTGTGAGGTATAACTTTTCTACAAGTGGTAAGAAAGTCTTGTAGATAGTGCCACCTCCTATAATGAAATTCTCTTGGTCCTGATTAAGCAAAGAAAGTAAATCTTCTATAGAATGAACTATTTCAACACCTTCTTCACAATCCCATTTTTGTGTAGATAGCACAATGTTACGGCGTTTAGGAAGAGGACGTTTGGGTAATGATAAATAAGTTTTTCTCCCCATTACTATAGTATGTCCTTCTGTAATCTGCTTGAAGTGTTTCAAGTCATTAGGAAGATGGCACAAGAGTTGGTTATCTTGTCCAATAGCATAGTGATTGTCTATGGCAACAATAATAGATAGCATATTCTTTACACTGCGACTACTCCCTTGATGTGGGGATGTGGGTCATAATTGATGAGTTGAAAATCTTCGTATTTGAAGTCAAAAATATTGTTTATTTCTGGATTGATTAGCATTTGTGGGAGTGGGCGAGGTTCACGTGTAAGTTGTAATTTCACTTGCTCTAAATGATTGCTGTAGATATGTGCATCGCCCAATGTGTGTATAAAATCTCCCGCTTTTAGTCCTGTTACTTGTGCCATCATCTGAAGCAAAAGAGCATAAGAGGCTATATTAAATGGAACTCCTAAGAATATGTCAGCACTGCGTTGGTAGAGTTGTAAACTTAGACGGCCATCTGCTACATAGAACTGAAAGAAAGCATGACATGGAGGCAAATTCATTTTGTCAAGGTCGGCTACATTCCATGCGCTCACGATAATGCGGCGCGAATCAGGATTGTTTTTTATTGTATTTACTGCTTCGCTAATTTGGTCTATGCTACCACCATTATAATCCGGCCATGAGCGCCATTGGTATCCGTATATATGTCCTAAGTTACCATCTTCATCAGCCCATTCATTCCAAATTCTCACTCCGTTCTCTTGTAGATATTGTACATTTGTATCCCCTTTGAGAAACCAAAGTAGTTCATGAATGATTGACTTGAGATGTAATTTCTTTGTAGTTAGACAAGGGAAACCGTCTTCAAGATTAAATCGCATTTGATGTCCGAATACACTTATGGTTCCTGTTCCGGTTCGGTCTTCTTTATATACTCCCTCTGTGAGTACTCTTTCTAATAAGTCGAGATATTGTTTCATCTGTGTTGCTTAATATAAATTATAGGTGGTCTTCAACACCTTGAATTCCGTTCTACGATTAATTTGATTGGCAATCTCCTGTTGCTCTTCTGTAAGTGTTGTTACAAACTCTTCTGTGAGTTGTTGTCCAATAGGAATGAATGGGTATTTATTATGTATGATTTTGTCGGCAGTAATGGGTTGCTCTTCTCCATATCCTACTGCAGTGACACGCGCTTGCTCAATTCCTTCCTTCAATAAATAAGCAATGACTGATTGAGCTCGTTTTTCAGACAGTTCTTTGTTGAAAGTGTCATTACCTATGTAGTCGGTGTGTGCACTGACTTCTATGGTAATATTCGGATTGTCATTGAGGAGTTTCACCAAAGCATTAAGTCCTTCTTCTGATTCCGGAGTGAGATTCCATTTCCCAAATTCATAGAAGATATTGTCCATAGTGACAGGCTTGCTAATTGGCGCTAAGGCAAAGTCTGTGGTGAATGTCTTACTATCCTTCACTCCCAGTGTGTTCACTTCTTGTTTTTGGTTCAGGTATCCTCTGTTGGATGCCATCATGACATACTGTACGTCTTGATCCATCTTGATACGATAAGTACCATCCTTTTTCACTTTCATCTTGACGTTGGTGCCATTGTTACCAATTATGCGTACATAAGCATCAGAAAGTGGTTCGCCGTTATTGTCAGTAACTGTTCCTTCTAATAAATAGATGAGTTCCGGTAATACAAAGTGGTAAATCTTATCAAGGTGTTTCTTGTCATTACGATTAGACGAAAAGTAACCTTCTTCATTTCCTTTAGAGAAACATATTCCGAAATCATCAGCAGATGAATTGAATGGTGCTCCCATATTGAAGAAGGTCCATGTTCCATCTTGATTGATATTTGCTTGATAAATATCTAATCCTCCAAATCCAAGGTGCCCGTTTGAGGCAAAGTATAGTGTGCCATTTTCTCTACAGTACGGGAACATTTCATCTTCAGGAGTGTTGATCTCGGCACCTAAGTTGTGAACGTTCTTCCACTCACCATCTATGAGTTCTGCCATCCATATATCTTTACCACCTTGTCCATTGGGAGCATCAGAAACAAAGTAGAGTGTATCCCCTGTATAATTTATAGCAGGGTGGGCTACAGTAATGGTGCTGTCTTCAAATAAGCGTACAAGTTGTGGTTCGCCCCACTCACCTCCTGATCGATTAGCCATGTATATCTCTGCACCACGGTCATTTACATTGCCGGCTTGTGCACGTGTTTTTATTTGAATCTAAATTTTAATTTTTTTGAGTTATTGTTTTTCCATCTGATGAGAATGAACATACACCTTCATCAAATTCTGTGCAGAGTGCTTCTACTTTCTCAGCCTCTTCCCATTTGCCGGATGCGTTTTTACGCATTGTGAAGATGTCGTTGTTAGGTAGTCCCGTGATAGCACTGTTTTTTGCTAATGCCTTTTTTGTGAGAGAGCGTGTAGAACAAAACATTATAGCATCATTAGAATCACCTATGTATGCAGGTGAGAATGTACTGGAACGTTTTGCATTAAATTCAGTTGCTTCTTTTATTTTGTAACGCGTGTGCGCACTCTTCCATTCAGCGATTAAACTGCATGATTGTAATCCTCTTTGTGCCGTGAGGTTGTTCGGATAGTCTTCTAAGTATTTTGTGTATTGGTTTGCAGCTTCTTTATACTTACCATCACGTTGCAACACTTGAGCATATCGCAACGTGATGGTTGTATCTTCAGATTGATTTTTCAATGCATTTCTGTAAGCAGTAGTAGCACGTGGATTGTTAGTGAGACGATAACATTCGCCTTGATAGAATGCTACATGTGCTTTAGTTTTTTTATCTTTTCGTGGAATGCGCGAATAAACCGAACGATACATTTCTCCGGCAGCTTGATATTCCCCAATTTGATAACGTTTGTCTGCTTTTTTTATACGTGCTTTTATACCACATGAAGTGCAACAACCTACCACGCATAATAAAAGAAGCAGTAATCTAAAACACTTTTTGCTTAACATTAATGATTGATTCAATAAAAGTATCTATACCAACTCATGGATGATAAGTCCAGAGCGTAATTTTGGTTCAAACCATGTGGTTTTTGGAGGCATGATATTTCCGCTGTCTGCTATGTCCATCAATTGTTTCATTGAAACAGGATATAGAGCTAATGC
>CALGCU010000295.1 GCA_937886455.1 uncultured Bacteroidales bacterium
GCAAAAAGTCCCAGTGCGAATCCTAACTGTAGTTTGATGTTTTCCATTACAAACAATAGCATAAACATTGCAGCAGAGAACATTAGGAATGTGAAATAGTAGTCTCTTCTGCGTGATTTTCGATAGTAGAAAAGGTGTATTAATATCCATGAAACCAGTGTGTTGAATGCGAAATGAATGCATAGGTGCAAAAGGCTTTGTGAATCAAAGATGGGTACACCTAAGAACGTGGTGGATTGTGCAATGTCATAGCCGAATTCAGCAGCGATAGCCGGGTCAAATTCTTGAAATCCGATTGTGTCAATCGATTCGGGTGAATAATTGGCTGCCATGGTGAGTGGGTCTATTTGTAGTGGTGTCATGCTGTTTTGTGATTTATATGTTGTTTATGTAATGTTTGTTAGTTAGTTTTTCTATGTGCCTTATTTTTTGCAGGAATCTTCCTTTTCTGACTGTTGGTTCAGTGAGTGTAACTGCGAGGCAGTATTTGCTTATTTTATAGGGGAAGACTCTGTGTTCTAATAATATATTGCGCATTTTGGATGGTTTTCTTCCATCTTGTTTCAGTTCAATGATGACAAGGTTCTCCAGGTATATGTTTTTTTGTGTTTGAAAATTATGGAACTGAAGATTTATGTCAATTGTGATTCTTTCGCTATATTCGGCATTTACCAATGTGAAGCGACTGAACTGAGTAGTGGCCTCCGGGTGTAGTTGATTAGGTGAGTATGTAGAATGTTTGGTGAGAAAATCGCAATAGTCAGCAGTTTGGAATATGCTTTCGTTTGTGCTGTATTTCACCGGTATTCTTTTCTTTTTTGTGCGCCCTTTATTGGTTTTGTTTTTGATTTCCAAGAAGGTTTGGTTGCTGGTGAGGTAGGTTCGTACTCTGACTTTCTGGCGTGTTAATTTTTTATTACGATGATCGGTGTACATGTTGAGCATGTGCGTGTCATAGTACACAGAATAGTAGGGTTGGAGTCGTTTATTATGTACTTCGCACACCCTATATCCATTTGAATAAGCATTAGCCAGGATTTTTTTTATGACAGAGTGAGTTGTGATGTATTTTGTGTCAATCCGATTCATGAGCGAGAGCGAGGATAACTCTTCTAAAGAGATACCTTCCATAGATTGTATAGCTGGGAAATCGGATTCTTGATACATTCCTAATCTTCTATTACATATTCAAAGACTTTGATTGTCTGTAGTTTCCCATTGGGCAAATAGTTGTATTGTCTTTTTTTTGTTCCATCAGTGTTGTATTCATATTTGCGAATAATAATGGGTTTGTTTCGGTCATTGTATTCGACTTCTTTTTCTATTCGTCCATCTGAGCCATATTCGTAGGTTTGTCTCCATTTTTGTCCGTATGTGGCATATTCAATTTGTTCAATTTTACGTCCTTCAGCATCGTATGTTGTTACTCTGTCTAACCATCTTGTTTTTGAACGTGCGTCTGTGTTCCATTCTTTGATGGTGAGATTTTTTCTTCCGGCTCGTTTGGCGATGGTGGCTTCATCTAAACTTTGAGCGATCATTCCAGCCGGAGTAAGAAGGATGAGTGTGATGAGATGAATCAATTTCATAAATGAATGATAAGAATATAGGATGTGTGTGTTTATCTGTTTTGCTTGAGGATGTTTATGCAACGTTCAAGAGCATTGATCCAATAGGGAATTTCTATATTGAATGTGTTTTTTATTTTCCCTTTGTTGAGCACGCTATAGTGTGGACGTGGTGTTCTTACGGGGTAGGCTGAAGATTCAATCGGAGTGACCTTACATGTAGTGTTTCCCGACAATTCAAGTATTACTTTGCAGAAGTCGTACCAACTGCACACTCCTTCATTGGAGAAATGGTAAATTCCAGAAGTCCATTCTTCTTGGTCGATAATGGTTAATATAGCTTCAGCCAAGTCGGCTGCGTATGTGGGTGTTCCGATTTGGTCGAAAATTACATTGAGTGTGTCGCGTTCAGAGCCTAATCGTAGCATTGTTTTGACAAAGTTGTTTCCAAAAGAGGAGTAAAGCCATGATGTGCGAATGATGAGGCTATTGGGTGCGACTTGCATCAGTTCTTGTTCTCCTTGTAATTTTGTGCGGCCATATACATTGGTAGGACATACAGGCATATCCTCTGTGTAGGGGATGTGTGATGTACCATCAAATACGTAGTCGGTGGAAATGTGAATGACGCGTGTGTTGTGCTTTTTCGCTATTGTTCCGATGTTTTTTACAGCTTCGGCGTTAATAAGCAGGCATTTCTCTTGGTCATCTTCAGCCTTGTCAACAGCTGTGTAGGCAGCGCAATTTACTATAACATCCGGTTGATGTTGGCAGAAATATGCTTCCAAGTCAGTAGGATTGCATATATCTAAAGTGTCGGCGTCTGTGAGTAGATAAGTGTGTCGTGAGTGACGTGCTGATGCCACTCTCAATTCATTTCCAAGTTGTCCGTATGAACCGGTAATTAAGATTTTCATTATTCTATTTCTTTGATATACCCTATCGGATGATTTAATAATGGGACTTGATTTTCGTTGAGTTTGAGTGCTTCTTTGAGTGCTTCAACATTCATGGTGCCACGTGCTACAGTGGCTAAGTGGTCAATGGTGCAATAGAGATAGATGTTTTGTGACACATATCCGGCATCCATACATCCCAATTGTAGTGCTTTTTCTTTGTTGTCAAATGGGAAGCGGCTCAAATCAGTGACGAGTACTAATGATATGGGCGCATTTTCGGCGAATTCTTGTGTGTCAGCGATTTCTTTTCTCAAGTCAAACGGACATACTTGTTGCAGTGTATGTTGTTCGGGGTCATATAGATATGCTCCTTGTTCCATACACGCATAGATTAGAATGTCTTGAGCGTTGACGGCGGAAGGTGCTGTTCGTTTTCCAGATTCTTGTCTGTTAATCCCATTGGCTGCCCAAAGCAGGTTTGATAGTGTTTCCAGATCAATGTTTTGTGTGTCGAACGAACGTACAGAACATCTTTCTTTCAACGCTGTCATGAGGTGTCCTTCCACATTCAGGTCTGGTTGTAGTAACTGAATCATCCCATTGTTGGCTTGGATAGGAGTGCCGGTGCGTGGATGATGTGTGTGGCATGATGTGAGCATAAATAATGCGCTTATGAGGAGTATTGTTTTCATAATTTATGATGGGATTAGATAATGAAATTTTCAGCAATCTTACACCGTTTACTGCTCATCCGACACTTGACGGTTATAAGAATGCAATGAATGACTACGGCGGAAGCATCAATATCTTCAAGGCTATGTTCAATACATGCAGCTACGTTCTTCCAAAGGTTATCTTCACCGTAATTTGAAAGAATTTCAAGGGATTTTGTTATAACAAGTAAATTTTCTTTGCTTAGCGTAATATCATCCCAAGAAGCATCAATAATTGTGCCTCGAGC
>CALGCU010000296.1 GCA_937886455.1 uncultured Bacteroidales bacterium
AGTGGTGATAGATTTGAAATAAACGATAGGGTTTAGATCCTGGTATGGTAGTGATGGGACTATTTCCGTTGATAAGGTCATAAAACGGAAATTCTCCTAAGAGTTTTTCATTACATAGAGCAGGCACCGCATAGATGCGACAGGCTTCTTGCAGGAGTTGTAATGGTAAAGGTACCACTGCCGGACAACCAGGTGTGCAGTAGGCTATAGCATTGATAGGTTTTGTTTGGCTTTCGGGCAATAGGGGAAGCATGCTTTGTGCAGGATAACCTTCAAGAGAAAGCATAATAAACACTCCCAATGTGGTGTCTTCTTCAGGTAAATCTATGTGTTGGCCAGAGCCGGCTCCCTGGGGGTCATACTCTGTATCCCACTCTCCTTGAGAACAGGTAAAAATGAGTTGTCCATTGGCAAAGATGTCGTCAAAGCGAATATACTCGCCGGGGTTTCTTGTTGTGCATTCTGCCAGATGTGGTATCAGGTCGGGGCGGAATAATTGGTTGTCTATGATTCCATCTTCTCTCATTTGCCGGATAGCAGGCAGGCAACAAGCGTCATAAGGAAGAAAGAGGCGACAAAGGTTGACGTCTTGTGGATAGTTTCCGGCATGTCCTATTTGGGCAGGAACAAGCTGCATGTGTGTATTGATATATGTTGGATATGGAATCATAGTGATTTATATTATTCTCCGTGATATACTCCTTCTTGAGCTGTGATGGTTGATGTGGCTGTAAGTTCGCGTGTAATTGTGACGGGGCTATCAGTATCTGATGGTTCAGAACCAAGGGTGACTCCTCTTTGGAGCAGATAATTGTAAATTATTTCTTCTACTTCTTCCCGGTCAAGTTGTTGTGTGGGTGAATAGTTGGCAAATAGGTTGTCTATGTAGTTTTTTATCTTATTCCAAAGGGTTTTCAGTCCGTTGTTATCCAGGAATTCCATACTATTTTGTTTATTTGTATTTTTTTTTTACTTTTGCACTTGAGAATCGTTGGTCAATGAAGTATGTTTGAGCGAGTAGTTGACTTTCGGTTCTTTTTTTTATGGTTGATATTGTGTGATTGCGTATTCTATGCATTCATTACTAGTAGTAAAACCAACTGTCAATTTTGCTTTCCCAAGTCTTGGAATGGTTGCAAGTAAGTTAGCTATTTCCACAAACTTCATCTTTTTTGTTTGTCTTCTTCCGATTTTTGGAGGTAAATGTAATTGTAAAACAACAGCATTTCTTATAACCATGGGAAGTCTTATAGCAAGTTTAGTAGCTTCTTTAGATACGGCAGCGTAATAAGCTGTTTCATTTATTGATTTATCAATGACCTTAATTTTACAACCAAGAGCAGGACAATAAAATTGCATATCTTTATATTGTAACAACTGTTCTTTGATAAATTGCCGACGTTCTTGAACTGTATCGGGTATTTTCATGTGATTTTTATAATAATGAGGCGCACATTTTTAATGCGCCTCATCTTTCATTTATGAGTAATTAGGCAAGTGAGTTGATTTCATCATCTGTGATTGCCTTAACAAGTGGAGTAACATCTTCAGCGGTTACAGCAGTAACAGAAGTGACATGACCCAGCGAATCAACGGTGACTTTGTATAGTCCTTCAGCTTGAGCTGCATGAGATGGATGTTTATAGTCACATGGTAAGTCCGGAAGTTGCTCAACCGGAACGAGTCCGTTTGCATCCAATGTGGCCAATCCATTGTTTTTGCCAGAAAGAGAAGTTACATGCTCTTGTACATACTTTTTGATTTTCGCCCAGAATGTTTGTAGTCCGGCATAGTTAAGAAATTTGTTTTCTGCCATAGTGTCAATTAGTTTAGTTGTTGATATGTTTAATTCATGTTAATAAATTGATTTCCTCATCGGTGATTGGTGTAAGACTATCAAGTTCTTGGTTGATTTGTTGGATTTCCTTCTTATACTCCTCCGGATCCACACCAAGATAGTCCATCTTTCCGGTAAAAGGGTTATAGCGTGTTGTTGCCATTAGATAAAAAATTGATAGTTATACTTATGACGTTCGTTCCATATATGAGTAAAGCTACGATCTCCTTGAGGGTAAAGATTGCGTGTGATTTTGATATTCTCTTGCTCAAGAGTATTGACATGTAGAATCCTCCAGCATGGCATTTCCTCCGGATTTGATGGATCTTGAGTAGAACGCAAGGCTGTTCTGTCATACCAACCAAGGTAATAACCAGGAGAAACGGGCTGAGGAGTTTGGTCAACTGTTATTATCAATATACCATAGAAATCCCCTTGGCATTCTACTTTAATCTCTTCTGAAAATGAGCCTTGAAAGTCATGAATAAAAAATTTCTTTTTGTCGCCAGGTGAAATATATTCCTCTTGATTAACTTTTAGCACTCGTTCAGAAGAGCCACACCACCCTATAAACGTTACTTTATTCGGTTTGAGCTCAGCCAAGTTAATAATATAAGTCTCGCCATTAGCGAATTTGAGGCCTCTAAGAGTTCGAGAAGAAGATTGGGAAGATGTCCAACTCCCTGAGTTGCGTATTTGGTCCAAATTGACGGACTCATAATATATACTTGCTTCAGATGGTTCCTTACTAATAGTTAGTTCCTTAGTTTTGCTTAATTCTCCATCTTTGAATAAGAAAAAGTGAGTATCCCCACTCACCCCTTCTTGTAGCGGGGCGTTGGAATTCATAAAAAAGTACTGAAGTAATACCGGAGATGTTGGTGGCATCTGCGGTACTTCCTCAATAATATCCGGATCTTCTTGATGTGATTTGGGTGTATAGATATTCATATTAGTATATAGTTTCGTTTACTATAGCTTGTATTTGTTTGACTTGTTCGGTCGTGTACCCTTCTGCCAGCAAATTAGCTGTCCTTTCAGGTTCATTTCCGTAGTCTCCTCTAATAACAAACAGAGCAAGTGTTTCCGGGTCAAAATCCGAATCCACAGAAACAGCTCGTTTGGTTGAATCTTTGAGGCTAACAGGACTTTTTTTGCGCGCAACAATAACAAGCACTACAGTTCCCACAAGAACAAGCAATAAAACTGCGATTATAAGTAAGTCTCTTTTTTTCATAATTTGTGTGTTTAAAATCTTTTATTTACCTTTGCAGTCGAAATAATGATTGACGGATAATGACACATTGGTAATCGAGTGCGCCTTCTGTTAGTCATTATTTTTTTTGTGTGATACAATAATGCACGATTCTCTTATTTTTCCTTTCTCCCACAACAATTTTTACATTTCCTATTTCTTGCAAGGCAGTTCTGAGGATATAAATCTTCACAAAGCCCATCTTGCGTTGTTTATTAGAATGAGTTTGATCGACATTGACTATTTGGGCTTTCTTCAGCGCTTCCGGGAGTCGCAGTGCTGCAAGTGTAGATAAGTAGCGTCGTGAAGCTCTCGTAGCTGTCTCATCTATAGATGCACCATTCACCTCTACTTGCTTGCCAGGAAATGCGGCACAGGAGAGAGTCTTTCCAATCAGGCGTGAAAGGCGTTCTACGATGATTGCTCTTCTGAGGTAAACATCTTCAGGGCTGTCCGATGTGGGTATATAGTTAGGTTTCATGAGAGATCTTAAATGTATTTTTTAGCCAGGAAATAGATAATAATTGGTACTATTGCCACAACTATGAGGGTGATGGCGTTTTGCGGGGAGATTTGTATATCAACCCCTATCGAGGTAAGTTGTTTTGTGTCTGTTTTCATTGTAGTGTTCTATTAAGCTGTTATTCCGTGTGACTGGAGGCGAGTGAGAATGGATTGCGTTGTATCTTGCAAGTCGAAGTTGGTAAACCAGAATTGCTCTCCTTTAATCCATTGCGCAAGATTTTGCCCATCTCCGTAGTTATCTGCAAAATAATTGGCCGTTGCTACAAAAACTCTGTCGGTAGTTGCAAGATAATCAGTGTATATGCCTGCATCTCTCGACAAGATGTTTACTCCTTTCATATCCTTGTACAGCGCAGTAGCGTGTTGCACTGCCAATTGAGATTCAGACTCAGAGAGTGATTTTCCGTAGTCAGTTGCATCAGGCAATTTGCCTTTATTACCTACCGAAGCAAGCTTTTTTCCTTGGCGCCGTGCGACGTAGTAGGTAATGGTCAGCGAAAGAGCAATAAGTAACAATGCAACAGACAGGGTTATAGTTAGTTGTTTAGTGTTCATTTTTACGGATTTTGAGGCATGAGTATGAGATGCAGCAAGAGCAGAAACGCTATGAGTGCCAGCCACCAGTTGTGCGCAGTGTTGATTACAGGTAAAGCGTAAGCATTTTGTTTTGCTACCACTTTACCAACCGGTTCTTCAGGCTTGATTTCCTCAGCAGGAGCTTTTTCTTCAGCCTGAGCCGGTGCTTCAGATGCCTGGGAGTCCTCTTAAACTTGCCGGAGTAGCTTCAGTAGTAGTAGATACATAATCTGCGTGACGTTCAGCTGCGATTGAGCGTTCTTCAAGCTGTGCGAAAAGTTGCAATTCGTCCACTTGACGATCATTGTTTTTATCGACAGGCATTGCGTATATATTCATTACTTGAGACATGATTGTGCGTTATTAGTGTTTAACCATTGATTTGTCCGATTTCGTTGACAGTCTTTCCCCAAAGATTAGATTTGGAGATGAGGTATTCACGAACAGGAATAGCCACAGATGCGCCTCTTCGCTCATCCAATATATTCCCCGATGGAATTGCATCAGAAAGAGTGGTACGATGAATTTTCGTTCCACCGTAAGAATTCGGGCAATTTACTCCACCGAGAGTTTGAGCGAAATATTGGTTGGCATACACAAGTTCGTTGTCAGCAAGCTGCGTCATTGCGGTAAGAGCGCCTGTGTTCCATGCTAAATGGTTGAATGAATTACCACGATTATCGATGGTGTCACGAAATGCTTTAGTGATGCTCTCTATTTGAGTTTTACGAGAGTTCCATTGCTCTATCAAAGCTTGACGTGCTTGAGCATCCTTTTCCTTTTGGATGGAGACAAGCACGGTTGTCATATCTTCAAGAGTTTCGTGATTGTCGTCGATGAGATTAACAGTCTCCCCTCCAAGTTCCGCGATTTGTCGATTGATTTCGGTTTTAGCCTGGTAGTCTTTTTCAATGGTGCGAAGTTCCTCAAGGGTGTTGCTGTAGGGTGAGACTTCAAGTCCATAGGTGACTTGTATTTTTTTAGCCAGCGTGATGCGTTTCTCCAGGTCTTCCTGCTCAGCAATCTCTTCAGGTGACATTTCACGTTTTTCAGCAGCTGTTTTCCGTGGAGTTTCTGAGTAGTCATTAAGACCTCCGTCAGTTACCTGCGAAGACGATTTTGCTGCAGATTTATTTTTGCGCACCAGAAAATAGGCTATAACGGCTACTATTAGGATAACAATGATTGTATTTTTATTCATAGATATGGTTCTTTTATTAGTGTTCTTGTTCGGTTTAGACGTAATATTTAATTAGTTCTTGGGCAAGGTTTGAGCCTTGTTGAGCAGCTATTTCAAGAGCCTTGATAGCTGCTTGTCGCTGTCTGGTTTTGTCTTGCGTAACCATACGTACAGCCTGAACATAATTCCAAAGCGAATTGGGTTGTCGCAGTGCAAGATGAGATAGAGCATATTCATCCGCAAGAATCTCGTCATACGTTTGGAGGCGATAATGCCCGACTTCATGCAGGAGTACAAATTTCTGTGCATGCGAAGGAAGTAACGACATAGCTTGTTGATTGAGCATGATGGTACCTGTTGCCATGTTAACTTTCGCCGGATTAGACGGTCTGTCAGTAAATATGGGTAATGTGACTATCTTCATAATGCGCTTATCATCTTCTACCAAGAGCACCTCCCACAATAGAACCTACAGCTGTTGCAATGGCAGCATACATAGTATATTGATTATCTTGAGTTGCTTCGGTGTATGTGTAAGAATTATCGTTGATTTGCGACGTCTGATTGCCGGAATTAGTAGCAGTGGACTGCGTTTTAGACAAAAACAGAACCGCCACGACAATTACCATAACAGTGATTGCAGTGATAGTGATAGTTTTATGATCTGATACGAATTGCATGTGGTGTTCTGTTTAGTTATTCTAAGCTCCCGCATTGACCCCTACTTTATTACCCGTCAAGAAGTCAAGATTCGTTGTAGAATGCTTAGTAGATGAGTTGTCAGTAATAACGTTGCTCACATTGCCCGAGTTGGTAATATTGGATGAAGATGCTCGTTTACCAATAAAGATAACAAGAAATACAACCAACAATGCTGCAATAAGCCCAATAATTGTCCAGTTTACTTTAGAAGTGTTCATTTTTTGTTTTTTAGGTAAATTGCAAATAGCGCGACAAGTACCACTGCGACAACAATAGTAACCAGCAGTATTGTATTGCGTTTTTGTTTTTGTTCGTTTTGTTTTTGTTCAGCTTGGATTCTGGCGAGCTCTACAGAATTGTCTCCTTCCGGATCACCAAAAAGTGATGATAGTGCGTCGAACATTCCATTAGTAAGCCCTTCAGCTGCATCAATCCATTGGTCGTTTGATATTTTAGAGGTTGGTCCCGTGTCCTCTCCATCAGCAGCAGCTGCTTCAGGATACAGAAAAAGGATAACCTTTCGGAATACATCCTCAGACATATCGCATACTATGTATAGATCTTTAAGTGTTGGTGTATCTGTGAAGACTCCTGCTTGCTTAAAGAGCGCAAGCACACCGTTTGAGTGTGCTTGCATTCTGCTTTGGAGATCACGCAACACTTTTATTTGTTGTGGTGTCATAGTTTTTTGTGTTGTTTTTTTTGCGTGTTGGAGAATTGTTCCGACACATACGATAGATCTACTGCAGTGTGTCGGAACATTGAAAAAGTGGGAGGTGTTATGCCTGTTTACGCGCGTAAGCGATAGTTACGTTTTCAGCTGCTTCTTGAGCTTTGCGATCAAGAGCCATAGCAGTATCTAACGATGCGCCAAATGAGAAGCTGAGAGTTACAATACGTTTTGCGCGGACTGTGTAAAGCAATGTTTCCATTCCCGAAAGCTTCCAACCATTAACGTCATCAACGTGTACGTTGTTGATGTTGTTGGTTGAACCATCTTGATAGCTTGATGGGACTCTTTGCTCTTCGCTGTAAGATTTCCATGGAGTATCCTTACGGTAAACGATTGGTTCGTCCAACTGGTCAGCGTCATCCACCTTGATTGCAATTTTACGCAAACGAGTTGGATTGTGCTTGATGTAGTCCAAGAGGGTTTTCACTGTTCTTGGTGCACCTTTAGCGGTCAATCCGGTTACTACCTCGCCATCTTTCAAAGCATTGTATCCTTCAACTTCAAGCGTTGGGTTGATGTTGATTTTCACATCACTTTCGGTTGTATTTGTGAGCTTAACTTGGAAGTTTTTACCTCCATCTTCTTCAGTGATAAAAGAAGTTGCTGCACCAAAGTCAACCATATTGTCGCCAGCTCCTACATAAGAGTTACCTTCTGCGCGTCCTTCCATTGCTTTTTGCAAAGCTGCATCGTCAACTACGATGCTTCCAATTTTTTTCTTATTCATGTGTAGTGTGTTGTTTGTTGATTAGGCTTCTTCGGAAGCATTTACCTTGTTAGTACTTGTGGTGAATTTGTCTTTGTTTGCGTAGATTAGCACTCCGAGCATAACTACGCATACGATGCCAATAATAACGGCTGTTTTAGTTTGGTTCATGTTTTGTGAATTAATGTGGTTAAGTTATTGAATTGAAAAACACGAGCAAAGATAATGTTAGCGAGAGATGCGTTTGTGGTTATAAAAAAGCATGTGTAGTTATGTGTAGTTATGTGTAGTTATATAAAAAAAAGCGACATTTAAGTCGCTTTCAAGGTAGTGTTATTCCGTACTTTGTGCAGATGTATTGTACAGCTGCTGGTGTGAGGAATTGGTCTCGTGGGTGTACTCCGTATTGTGCGAGTTGGTTTGCCTCTGCTTTGCACCACTTGCGGAGTGTTCCGATGGAGACTCCTGCTGCTCGCGCGAGCTCGTTTTTGTAAAGTGCTTTTGTCATGTTTGTGTAATGATTTCTTTGTGGTGTGGATTTGTGATGGCTTTTTGATTGACTCTATTTTGTGCCTCCATGATCTGGGCATAGTTGAGCAAGTACTGCTTGCGTGATGCTATGTTATCGAGGGTTTTGAAGAGAATGATTTCGGTGTAATAGGGATAGAAGACGGGGGGTACGCGTGTGAATCCGTGAGCTACATAAAAGACATCACATTCGTTCTGACGTCGGTCTATAAGGAGCTGCTCTATGTCCGGGTCGAGTGGTCGTATGAATGTTTTGCAGTCGTCAAACACAATAATTCCCTGCTTGAAGTACTTTAGTCGCGGAATAGTGTAGTTTCGGCGGATGATGTGCCGACGGAGTCCGGTAAAGAGATAATCGGCAGGTGTAGCGAGATTGGTATCTTCAAGGTCGGTCCATTCATTAGGGTGCGGAGTGATAACCAGGCATTTTTGTCCGGAAGCATAGAGAATCTGTCGAAGGAGCGTTGTTTTGCCGGTTCCGTTGGTACCGAGTATTATGGTCATTTTGGCTCGTCTCATGGGAATGGTATATTTTAGGATTCTTTTTGAACGGGATTAACGGGAGGGGCGGGTGGCAATACGGCAGGTGTAGCAAGGGCTGTATTTTGTTTTCTTTGCTGTAATGCTG
>CALGCU010000297.1 GCA_937886455.1 uncultured Bacteroidales bacterium
CTGCACTCGCTGTGAAAAATATTGAAGTAAACTTCATATTTCTCGCTCGTTTGTTATATCTTTGTAACATGAAATGAAAAAGAGAGTAATTATGGAAAATAAAAGAAGAAATCTATTCCAACATGCCATGGCTTATGGCGCTATAATGGGCGTACTGTTCTCTGTCAACTTCTTGCTTTCTACCATGGGGAAAGTGGGAAACATGCTGAGCTATATGGCAGTAGGAGCTATCGCCTATTGCACATACTATTTCACATGCTTGTTTAGAGACCGAGAATGTGAAGGCGCATTGACCTATGGCAAAGGACTCAGCTACATCGTTATGCTATATTTCTTCGCCGCAATCATATCGGCTACAGTGAAGTTTGTGTTCTTCACATGGATTAAACCGGACTTCTTATCCGACCTGCTCAACCAAAGCCTGCTTATTCTGGAAGAAATGAATCTGCCAAATATGGAACAATCCTTAACCACACAAACACTGGAAACCATGCTGTCGCCCATAGTGTATGTCATGCAGTCGCTGTGGATGAATGTGTTCACCGGACTATTTGTGGGACTGATTGTTGCGGCATTTACCAAAAAAGAAAAAAGTTTGTTTGAAGAATAAAACAGCACACTAAAATGGATATATCTGTTATTGTCCCTCTGTATAACGAAGAAGAATCATTGCCTAAATTGCACGAATGGATTCATCGGGTAATGGACGAGCATGGCTATGAATGGGAAGTGATTTTTGTGGATGACGGTAGTAATGATGGCTCATGGAATGTGGTGCAAGAACTGAAACAGGCTGACAACCAACATGTGCGCGCCATCAAGTTCAGACACAACTATGGCAAGTCACCTGCACTGCACTGTGGATTTCAAGCCGCACAAGGCAATGTGGTCATCACAATGGATGCCGACCTGCAAGACAGTCCGGACGAAATACCGGCTCTCTATGAGATGATTACAAAAGAAAAGTATGACCTCGTGTCGGGATGGAAGAAAAAAAGATATGATGCCAAACTGACCAAAAACCTACCATCCAAACTCTACAACGCAACTGCACGCATGGTCACAGGACTTAAACTGCATGACATGAATTGTGGACTGAAAGCCTACAGACGTGAGGTGGTGAAAAACATCGAAGTGTTTGGAGAAATGCACCGCTACATACCCTACTTGGCTAAAAATGCAGGGTTCACTCGCATTGGAGAAAAGGTGGTGACACACAGAAAAAGAGAATTTGGAGTATCAAAGTTCGGACTCAACCGCTTTGTAAACGGTTATCTGGACTTGATGACACTGTGGTTCCTTTCTAAGTTTGGAAAGAAACCTATGCACTTCTTCGGATTGTGTGGAAGCCTGATGTTTGTACTTGGATTTATAGCTATTCTGATTGTGGGTATCAATAAGTTGATGGCACTGGCTCATCAAATCCCTGCCATATTGGTGACCGACAACCCCTATTTCTACTTGGCTATATTGGCCATGATACTGGGTACACAACTATTCCTGACGGGCTTTGTGGCTGAATTGGTGTCACGCAACGCTACAGAACGAAATCATTATCTAATTGAAACTGAATTGTAATGGAAACTTTTCTTGATATATTGAAATACATACTACCCTCGTTGGTGGTATTGCTCACCGCCTATGTGGTGCTACGCAAACAGTCGGCAACTGAAGCGGCAAGACAAGTGTTTGAATTGAAAAAAAACCAACTGGCAACAATCTCACCGGTGCGACTAAGAGGATATGAACGACTGGCACTGTTGCTCGACAGAACCATACCTGAAAACATTCTACTCTCAATGGACCTGCCTCACATGACGGCATTGGAACTGCAAACACAACTGCTGGAGAGAATCAGAATGGAGTTTGACCACAACGCTTCGCAACAAATCTATGTGAGCAACGAACTGTGGATGCTAATCAAACTAACCAAGGAAAGCCTACTGCAACTGGTGAATACATGTGCCGCCACCTTAGACCAAAGTGCACCAGCACTCAAACTGGCGGAACTGCTCATATCGGCATACAACTACACGCCTAATCCACCTACTGAACAAGCCATGAACCGCTTGAAAGAAGAAATACAACAATTATTCTAAGCAACTAACGATACATGTCTGTCCGCCTGCCCATATTACTTGTGTGTCTGACCATCCTTTTCGGGATTGTTGGCTGTCAGCCGGACAATCAGTGTCACAAGGAAAACATAGTTGAAGCACAAATATCTTTCCGAAACAAAGCACTCACAAAAGTATCCTTAGACAGCGTGACCATACAGGGTGTAGGGAGCGACTCACTGATATACAACAACAAAAAGTCACTGAACCACATCGCACTACCTCTACATAAAACCCAAGAAGTCACACAATTTGTATTCAGTAGCGGAACACGCATCGATACACTCACACTGGAACACACCAACACAGAAAATTTCATTTCATTGGAATGTGGATGTTTTGTGTACCACACACTGCAAAACGCTTATTCTTGCGGAACATGGATTGACTCCGTAGCCATCATAAACACTGAAATAACTACCTTCAATGCGGAAGATCATATACAACTGTTTTTTGATTAGTGTGTTCTTCCTGCTGGGAATGGGATATGCACAAGGGGAAGAAAATGCCCCTAAGGAGGAAAAAGCACCCGAAATTCCTTTGTATCAAGGCATCGGAGTGAAACTCGACCTTGGCAACAGCATATATGAAACCGCCATCAGTGGAGGAAAGGGAATGTCGTATGAAGCGTTGGTGTATGTCAACCTGAAACGACGCTACCTACCCACTCTCGAACTTGGGTATGGACAACTCAACCGCACGGCAAACAACGAAGCAAATTTTCAAGGACAAGGAGTGTTTATGCGATTGGGATGTGACTTCAACATCATGAAAAATAAGAAAATGGAAAACATGTTCTTGCTGGGAGCAAGATGGGGAGCCGCACTCCAACAATACACTACAAGTAATCTCATCATCAACGACCCCTACTGGGGAACCACACAAACACTGCCACCCTACAACAAAACAAGATTTGACTGCTGGGGCGAACTGGTTGGTGGTGTGCAAGTGGATGTATATAAAGGATTTATCATGGGATGGAATGTGAGAGCAAAAATGCTATTCACACGCATGAAGGAAGGAAAATTTCATCCTTCATACATACCGGGATTTGGACACCAAAACAACACAACTTTTAGTTTCAACTATTATATCGGATATAAATTTTAATAAAACAATAACCACCAAAAAGTCAATCACATGAACAGCAAACACATCTTAGACCGCGCAGCAGACAACATTCGAATCCTCATTGCTGCAGCAGTAGAAAAAGCAAAATCGGGACACCCGGGCGGAGCTATGGGCGGAGCAGATTTTATCAATGTGCTCTACGCTGAGTTTTTAAACTACGACCCGGAAAATCCACTCTGGGAAGGAAGAGACCGACTCTTCTTAGACCCGGGACACATGTCACCCATGCTCTACGGAGTGTTGGCATGTGCCGGAAAATATAGCATGGATGATTTGAAAATGTTTCGTCAATGGGGAAGCATCACACCGGGACACCCGGAAGTAGATCCCGTACATGGCATTGAAAATACGTCCGGGCCATTGGGACAAGGACACACCTATGCGGTGGGGGCTGCCATTGCGGCTAAGTTCTTACAAGCTAAATTTGGCAAAGAAGTGCTTCCACAAACCATCTATGCTTTTATCTCAGACGGAGGAATACAGGAAGAAATATCACAAGGCGCCGGAAGATTGGCAGGACACTTGGGACTGGACAACCTCATCATGTTCTACGACTCTAACCGAGTGCAGTTATCTACCAACACGGATGCGGTCACCTCTGAAAATGTACGCATGAAATACGAAGCATGGGGATGGTATGTATTGGAAATAGACGGAAACAATGCAGACGAAATACGCCAAGCGCTACAACAAGCCAAAGCTGAAACTACACGTCCCACACTCATCATTGGCAACACAATCATGGGTAAAGGAGTGAGAACAGCCACCGGCGAATACTTTGAAGGGGAATGTTCCACACACGGACAACCTCTCAGCAAGAGTGGTGCTTCGTTTGAAAAAACAGTGGAAAACTTAGGTGGTGATCCGGAAAATCCATTTGTGCTGTTTGAAGAAACAAAACAACTCTATGCGCAACGCAGAGAAGAATTGATGGAATATGCACAAAAACAACGTGCCATCAAAGCGGAATGGGAAAAACAAAACCCGGAATTGGCTACTAAGTTCAAACAATTCTTTAGCAAAGAAACACCACAAGTAAATTGGGACGCACTCACACAAAAGCCTGACCAAGCAACTCGTGCTGCTTCGGCTTCTGTTCTTTCGCTCTTGGCACAAGAGGTGGAAAACATGATTGTGTCAAGTGCAGACCTTTCCAATTCTGACAAGACCGACGGATTCTTAAAGAAAACACACGAGATAACTAAAGATGATTTCAGTGGTGCTTTCTTACAAGCCGGCGTTTCTGAATTGACCATGGCATGTGTGTGCTTAGGTATGGCACTACACGGAGGAGTTATCCCGGCATGCGGAACATTCTTCGTATTCTCCGACTACATGAAACCTGCTCTACGCATGGCGGCACTCATGGAACTTCCGGTGAAATTTATATGGACACACGACGCATTCCGCGTAGGAGAAGATGGACCTACTCACGAACCTGTGGAACAAGAGGCACAAATACGTCTTCTTGAAAAACTCAAAAACCACAGAGGTGAAAACTCCATGCTCGTGTTAAGACCGGCAGACGTGGAAGAAACTACTGTTGCATGGAAAATGGCAATGGAAAACACCTCTACACCTACTGCTCTTATACTCAGCCGTCAAAACATCAAAAATCTGCCTACTGCCAACTATGAACAAGCAAGAAAAGGGGCATACATCGTGTGTGAAGACAAAGAACCGGAAGTGGTGCTCTTAGCATCTGGTTCGGAAGTTTCCACATTAGTGGCTGGCGCTGAATTGCTACGTGAAGAGGGTATTCAAACACGCATTGTTTCTGTGCCTTCTGAAGGACTGTTCCGCAAACAACCACAAGCATACCAAGAAGAAATCCTACCGAAAAACCTGAAACGTTTTGGTATGACTGCCGGACTGCCTGTTACCTTAGAAGGACTGGTGGGCGAAAATGGTACGACTTGGGGATTGGATTCATTCGGTTTCTCTGCACCATATCAGGTATTGGATGAAAAATTAGGATTCAATGCAGAAAATGTACGTCAACAAGTAAAAGGTTTACTCGGCAAGTAACACACACAAACGATTGTTGCATGGACTTTATCACCATTCTTCTCATTGCTATCGGACTTGCAGCTGACTGTTTTGCTGTAAGTGTATGCAAAGGAATTGGAGCATCACGCATAGAAGTGGGGGACCTGACGGTCACCTCACTTCTGTTTGGTATTTTCCAAGGCATGATGCCTCTCATCACATTCTTGATTGGAGTGGAATTTATTGCTTATATCCAACCTATTGACCATTGGATAGCGTTTGCATTGCTTTCATTCATTGGTGCTAAAATGATACATGAAAGCAGAGAGCCCAAAGACAATCAAACACATATCAGCACAAAACTAACACACACACTCCTCTTAGCCATCGCCACCAGTATTGATGCTTTGGCCACAGGAGTGGTGTTTGTGCCTTATGCAACACAAATAGTGGCTATCATTTGTACTATCACGGCAGTCAGCATGATAGGTTCTCTCAGTGGCTATCTGTTGGGATTTTACGGGAAAAGACACTTGCACATCAATGTAGAACTCATCGGTGGACTCATACTCATCGGAATGGGTTGCAAGATTCTAATTGAACATTTATTCTTTTAGCTTACTTCTATTACTATGGCAAAAGCAAAACACATTTATGTTTGTCAAGCATGTGGAGCTAAGGCTTCACAAGAGTTAGGACGCTGTCCTGTGTGCGGAGAATGGGGAACTTACGCAGAAGAGATTATTCAAAAAGACACACAGAATAGATACATCAAGGCGGTGGGAAATCCTCAAAAACCTGTACTGATGAAAGATGTGATTTGCACAGAGGAAATGCGTATCAACACCGGAAGCATCGAACTTAACCGGGTATTGGGAGGTGGATTAGTACCGGGCTCACTGGTGCTTGTAGGGGGCGAACCCGGAATTGGCAAGTCCACATTGATTCTACAAGTAGTGCTACACCTGGAAAACATCAAAACACTATACGTATCGGGAGAGGAAAGTGCTAAACAAATCAAACTACGCGCCGACAGAATCACCACCGCACCTAACCACTGCTATGTAGTAAGCGAAACATCACTCGAACACATCTTCTCACACATACAAGAGATACAACCCGGATTGGTAGTCATCGACTCTATTCAAACCATTGCCAGCGAAGAAGTGGACGCATCACCCGGAAGTCTATCGCAAGTGAGAGAATGTGCCACACGACTACTGAAATTTGCCAAAGAAACGAATATACCTTTCTTCATCATAGGTCACATCAACAAGGAAGGAAGTATTGCCGGACCTAAGATATTGGAACACATCGTGGACACTGTACTCCAATTTGAAGGAGACCAAAACCACATGTATCGCATTCTGCGGTCTATTAAGAATCGCTTCGGAAGCACATCTGAATTGGGCATATTTGAAATGCAACAAGACGGACTGAGAGAAGTGCACAATCCTTCTGAATTACTACTCTCGCAAAACACGGCTGAAATGAGCGGAGTGTCCATCGCATCAACCATCGAAGGGGTAAGACCTTTCTTAGTGGAAGTGCAAGCATTGGTGAGTTCTGCCGCTTATGGTGTACCGCAACGCTCCAGCACAGGATTCGACCAAAGACGACTCAACATGCTACTGGCTGTTTTAGAAAAACGAGCCGGATTCAAATTGGGACAGAAAGACGTATTCCTGAATATCGCCGGAGGACTGCGCATTAACGACCCGGCTATTGACCTTGCTGTGCTTTGTGCTGTACTCTCATCAAGCCTCGACATCACCATTGACTCCGACATTTGCATGACAGGTGAAGTAGGACTATCCGGAGAAATACGACCTGTTAACCGCATAGAACAGCGCATTGCCGAAGCCGGAAAATTAGGCTTCAAATGCATCATTACACCCTACTACTCTTCGGACAAAAAAATCATTCATCCTAACACCATACAAGTTATTCAGGTAAAAAAAGTGGAAGAAGCATTCCGAATCTTATTTAAGAAATAATAATGCTTCTATATCACAAGACCTTGTTATAACTCTTTTTTGTTTGCCATTAGGCAATTTATGTAAAAGTTTTTTTCATGTGTGTAGGATTTAGTGAAGTTTAGTCTTTAATCATTTCGCCAAAGAGTTTAATAAACTCCTCCTCGAAATTGGGAGTGAAAACGCCTTGCCCCCAATTCTCTTTCAGCTCTTTCATACTCCAGAAACGCCCGCCGTCGGTTTCGGCGCTGGGCGTGATATTGCCATCGAATGTACAACGATGTGGAAAAACGAGCTCGCATTCACACTCTGAGTCATACACATAATGTTCCAAGCGTTCAGCATCAAACTCCGTAATGCCGATTTCCTCTTTGGCCTCTCTTCGCAATGCCATCTCTACACTCTCGCCCAAGTCTACATGCCCTCCCACAGCGGTATCCCATTTCCCGGGCTGGATATCTTTCCATAAAGGTCGGTGTTGCAGGTATATTTCGCCTTGGCTGTTGAACACGTGCAAGTGCACCACAGGGTGCAATAATTTGCTTCCATTGTGACATTCGCCGCGAGTGGCGGCACCAATTATTTGGCCGGCGTTGTCCACTAAGGGGAACATCTCTTCTGCGTTGTCTTGTAGAGTTGAAATCATAAGGATATGCTTTAAGGGATGAGTAAGGAGCTGTCGCCATAGCTAAGGAAACGGAAATCATTGTCCAATGCGTAGCGGTATATGTCTTTCCATTTTGAACCTCCAATAAAGGCCGACACGAGCAGCAACAAAGTGCTTTGTGGCTGATGAAAATTTGTAATCATCTGCTTCACTATGTGGTATTTATAACCGGGTGCTATGATGATTTGCGTACTTGTGTGTAGCGCTTGCAGATTATGGCATGTCAGGTAGTTGGCGATGTGTTGCAAAGCTTGCATCGGTGTAAGTGCTTCGGGACGACCGTCGTCTGCAGAACCGGCCGGTCGGGTAGCTGCAGCATATTCGTAGGGTGCCCATTGTTTCACATGTAGGTCTTCTTCGGCAATGTCGGGGTTTTGTGCAATTGCCACACCGATATAATATAGGCTTTCCAATGTTCGTACCGAGGTGGTTCCCACGGCGATACAGCTACCGTTGTGGGCAAGAAGTTTATCAATTACGCTGCGCTTCACGCTGATGTATTCTGTATGCATCTCGTGGCCGGCAATTTCTTCACTTTTTACCGGTTTGAACGTACCGGCGCCCACATGAAGCGTAACCTCCTCGCGCTCAATGCCGTTCTCGTCAATGGTTCTCAGAACATCTTCTGTGAAGTGAAGCCCCGCTGTGGGAGCCGCTACGCTACCTTTTATTTTCGAGTACACGGTTTGGTAGGTGGTTTTGTCGCTTTCTTGTGTTGGGCGGTTCAAATATGGAGGAATGGGTAGTTCGCCTACACTTTCAAGGATTTCGGCGAAGGTTACATCAGTATCA
>CALGCU010000298.1 GCA_937886455.1 uncultured Bacteroidales bacterium
TAATTTCCATTTAGTTGCCTCCAGCATTAGATTTGGCACAATCATTATGAGTGCAACAGTGGCAGTTATCCACTGCCATGACTCTGCGTTGCACCATTTGTGCCACATCAGTTGGTAATCATCATAGACGAGTAATTTGAACACCAGATAGCAACACGCCACTATGCCACAAACAGATTCCAGTACTCTCAGTTTATTGCATTTAGTAATCATTGTCATCATTCTCTAAACGTAAAATACTTTTGGCATATAAAGCTCAGTATAGCCGTGAAGAAGGTGAGCAACATTTTAGAGGGTGTTGGATAGAATCCCCACTCTTCCACCAACAATTTCATACCAGAATAGTTGATAAGTAGATTGATAATCCATACCAAGAAATACCTAAACAGTTGTGAGGTTTCTTTGAGTGAGGAAGATGTAAATGTGACGAATCTTGCGAGGAAGAATCCTGTCATGAGCGTAACCGGGAATGTGATGCATAGTGTTAAGATGTGTGGGCTGATTACCACCCATCCGAAGTCAACATTCTCATGTCCAATGACAAAGTTGTATAAAATAAAGTAAAGCACCCAATCGAAAACGACATTTCCCACCCCACATACTCCATATCTATACAACTGAATTGGAATCCACCTTTGAAAAGGAGGATAAAATATATCAATAAACCATGTTATCGACTTAGCCATCAGTTGTAAGATTGGCTTCATGCGTATTTTCTTAGATAATTTATCATTAAACAGGCAATTAATCTGCTTAAATGTTGGTTTTTTAGCGAATAATAAATACCTTTGCCGTCACAAATGTCGTTTTAATTATTCGGGAAAGTATGCTTTATCTTTCAATCTTTCGGCAAAGATAAGTTTTTCTTTTCAAGTTAGCACATTTTATAGCAAATAATTTATATAACAAACCAAAATGCCGGACGACCCTTATCAAGATGAATCAAGTAAAAGCCAAGAAATTTTTGGGGCAACACTTCCTCAAGGATTTGGATATTGCTCGGCAGATAGCCTTGACGATACCCACATGTGAGCCGACCTCAGTATTAGAGGTAGGTCCGGGCATGGGTGTTCTTACTCAGTTTCTTTTATCCAATCCATTGATTGATTTGACGTGTGTAGAGTTAGACCGCGAATCTGTGGTGTATCTTCGTGAGCATTATCCGAATCTTCAGTTGATAGAGGGTGATTTTCTCCGTTTGGACTTGTCAAAAGTATTTCCGGGTTCATTTTGTTTGACCGGTAATTATCCTTACAACATTTCCAGTCAGATTTTGTTCAAGGCTTTGGAGAATAGGGAGCGTATCCCTGTGATAACCGGTATGTTTCAAAAGGAAGTAGCCGAACGTGTGGCTTCCAAGCCCGGCAAGAAAGCATACGGTATATTAAGTGTGCTGTTACAAGCTTATTATGATGTAGAATACCTATTTACAGTTCATGAACATGTATTTGATCCACCTCCCAAGGTCAAATCGGCTGTCATCCGATTGACTCGGAACAGCACTCAGTCCTTGGGATGTGATGAGAGTATGTTCAAGACAGTTGTGAAGACAGCCTTTAACCAGCGTCGAAAAACGATGCGTAATTCGCTGAGAGGTTTATGCAACAATAATTCCCAGTTGTTATCTGACCCATTATTTAACTTACGTCCAGAGCAACTCAGTGTGGAGCAGTTTGTTGAACTAACCAATTTGATTGTCGAATCAGGCGTAGCAAGCTCAGCAGACTTGAAGTAACCTTAGTAGTAGAAACAGCAGAGTGATAAACTCATAAAATTAGTAAAAATGGCTGAATTAAGAATCTTTTACCGAGATGGTCAACGTGTTAAAATTTCCAAGACCTTAGACATATTAAAGCACATCGAGAAGAGAGACATTGTTTGGATAGACCTTATTGATGTGGCAGTAGAAGTAGAGAGTGAATTAGAGCAATTTCTCAAGATATACATCCAAGAGGACGATGAAATGGAGGAAATTGAGATAAGTTCGCGCTACATTCAGACCGAAGATAGTATTGTTGCCAACAGCAACTTCCTTTTAGATAATTTTCAGAGCGAGCCCGTATCATTTATTTTGAAGAATGGTATATTGGTGTCTGTGCGTGATGTAGAGTTAAAGTCGTTTAATGAGACTGTGAAGAAGATATTTGTGAACACACGTTCGTTCCCTACCGGTTATCATGTGTTGGTCACCTTGTTGGAAACGCGTGTGGAATATGACGCAGACATGATTGAGGACACTACCGAGCAGATTACTAATCTATCTAAGACGATGAGCACCAATAGTGATGACCTTGATGAAGATATATTGATTCAGATTAAGGACTTACAAGAAAAGGTGATGATACTTCGTCAGAATATTATTGACAAGCAACGTGTAGTGTCAAACATCTTGAAATGTAACTTTTTCCCAGAGGAATTGCGTCCACGCTTGACCATGATTATTAAGGACATCAACTCGTTGTTTGAGTACACCCGTTTTGGTTTTGATCGTTTGGACTATCTTCAAGATACCTTCTTAGGTCTTGTCAACATCCAGCAGAATAAGATTGTGAAGATTTTTACGATTGTATCGGTGATTTTCCTTCCTCCCACCTTGATTGCCAGTATGTATGGTATGAACTTTGATTTTATGCCAGAGCTTCATTGGCAGTATGGTTATCCCTTTGCCATCTTATTGATGATAGGTTTTGCCGGAGCGGTGTTGCTTTATTTCCGTTGGAAGAAATTGATTTAGCGGGAAACGAAGTAGGTGTGTGTTGATCCCTATCTAATTCCTATCTAATGGTAACGGGGATGACAATGCCTTTAGAGTACACCTATGCTTTGTGTAGGATGGCAATGATTTGTTGTGTCATCGTGCATGTACAAACAGAAATTCACTAAGTATTCATAGAGCTGATTTGTTTCCACTCCTATTGAGTGTGCCAAGCGATGTTTCTTTTTGCTGATAGTAGAAACAGCTATGTGAAGAGAATCTGCAATAAGAGTGCGTGGTACTTTCAAAAGTAACAAAACAGAGAAATGTATATCTTGCTCAGAGAGTTTTGGGTGGGATTTGCGTAAGCGTGTAGCAAAAGCATTGCAATGCATATCCACTTTCAGTAATAATTCGTCCCAATCCTTGACATCATTTTGCCATCGGAGAAAATATTCATAAAGAACATTCAGAGTTTCGGCTAATTGTTTATGCTGTATTGATAATTGGATTTCTTTAGTTTGTTTTGCTTGAAATGCCAGATGCTCATGCTTAGTTAGGAGTATTATGATAACAGATAACAGTACAACTAAGATCATGAACATCGCAACATGACCATACTTTAAGAAAGAATCTATGAAATCAGATAGAATCATAAGACAAAAAGCAAAACTATCATTATTACCATATTTAACAAAAAACACTGACGTCGTAAAGAGATGATTTGTTCATTCTGTTTATCATTGGTTCTTTTTGGCAAGGGAAGCCACACATATATAATCCCTATTATAGATAGCACATCTTTGACGTTATTGATGATTAAATTTTTCCCGATGAAATCAGAGATATATGATGCAATCACAATGAACATGACAAGAATACCAAAGAACAAATTTTCTATCAGGATTCTTTTGTCAGATTCAGCCTCTTTAGAAAGCAAATATAACCTAAGAGTTAGGAAATACAGCATAAAGAAGCCACAATACAGATAACAGATTAGTGCAGAAGCGCCCTCACTCGGAAGTTCTGATAAAAAGCAATAAACAAGTAGATATAACACAAGCAATAGAGATTCAAAGAGAATGCGATCAATTAATCTTTTGGGGTTGGGCAAATCCTTTAAAGAAAGATATTGCGATTCTCCAGATTCATTTCTCTTATTTTCTTTCAAATCCATCATGATACTACAGGTAATTATATCAAGTACAAAAGTAGGAAGATAATATAGAATAGACAAACAAAAGGTGGGGCATATCCATTTCACAAACAGCTAATCATCAATGAGATAACTTTCGCTTTATAGGGCATTTTCACATTAT
Organism: uncultured Bacteroidales bacterium; assembly: GCA_937886455.1. Classification (GTDB taxonomy): domain Bacteria; phylum Bacteroidota; class Bacteroidia; order Bacteroidales; family Paludibacteraceae; genus Gallipaludibacter. The sequence continues at coordinate 4,015 of CALGCU010000298.1, forward strand.
GCTTGTAATTTCCGATTAGGAGATTGGCGTGAGAGGAGTGTGATAACAAGTAGTGTGAAGCAGGTGGTGATTACTCCATCAATTCTTGCCAGCATATTTTCCGTGAGCATGTTTAGTGCGATGAGAAGGGCAATAAGTGTAGCCAGTTGACGGCATTTCCCTTTATAGAAAAGCGGATAAAGCAGCCATATTAAGGTGAAGAACAGGGCTATGAGAATACCCATATCAATACATGTGGCAAGATATTGGCTATGCGCGTTGTAGTCACGTTTTGCGAACTCATCCATGTGGAAAGAGTAATAAATCGGTTTGAGATATTCCGCATTTGCTCCAGCACCCACTCCGTGCAAGAGATAGTCTTGTGGATTTTGCAATGCCATATACCAGATATTGATACGAGGTTCCACCACATAGGTAGGCTGAAACTCCTGTATAGATGTGGTTTTCCAATGCAGTTGTTCAAAGCGTGGGTGGAAGTTAAACATGAGTACGAGAAAGAATATGCTCACGACAGCCACTATGCCTGCAACCCATGCTCGTGTTGTACCTCTCATCGGTTGTAAAAGAGCCACGCACACTATCACCAACAATGTAATCAGATTAGCGCGCGATCCACTCATCAGCACACCCATTATCAACAAAAACAGTTTAGCAAAGAAACAGAAGGTGTTTTTTCTGTTATCCGAGTTGAAAGAGAGATCAAAGTCACGCGATTTGAGTAAGACAATTACAGCGAGATTGATTACTGTACCATAGTAGAAGCGATGTTTGAGAAGCGAGATTTGGTTGCAATAATAAGTCCACGTACGCACATGTTCCGGCAAATGATGATGCATGCAGATGTAGTCCCAATGCCAAACAATGTACATATAGATGCCATATACAAACATAGAAACAATAGTGGTCAGGACAAAACAGTGAGCAATTTGTTTCCAGTTGTACTGTTCGTTCACTCCCCACAAAGCAACCGGCATTATCAAGATGAAAGACAGGTGGCGTATAAGCATATTCAGAGTGTCCTCTCTATCGATTGACCAAACATAAGACACAGCCTCACAAAGCACCCATAACAACAACAGACAGAGCGGAATCAATCCTTTGTTCCATTGCAGATTATTTTTGTTTACGAATCGTCCTTCCATGAACCATGTGAGCAACCATAATCCCCATGCATACAAGGACATGCGAGTGGGGAAAGGCAACATACACGCCGCCACCACAAAAAGCATGTAGTTGACATGACTGATGATATGTAGGTATTTGTTGCCCATAGATAGTTTTATTTTTTATGCTTTCTCCATCTCATTTTCAGTACCAGTCGCACACATTCCTCCTCATCATATCCACGAACTTGTGCATAGGCTCTCGCCATGACCGATAAAGCTTCATTGTCCGTATCAATTCGTTCAAAATTTCGGCATCCCTTTTTACAATCAATCCTTTGCCCAAAACGCATGCGATTTAAGTCCACAAGTTGAAAACGCGTATTTTCCCCAAAAGGTTCAAACAAGACATTACCCATAGAATAATCCGCATGTAAAATACCCCTTTCATGGAGAGCAGCCGTAAAGCGTCCAAAATCAGCAAAGATGAGCATACGTTGTGGAAAGTCTTTGTCCTTTATCACCTCTTTAAGCACATGTGTGCAGGGGGAGACATGACTAATATAATAACTCTCATGAAGGAGGAGTCCTTTACGTATCTCCTTATAGGCCACCGGTTTTGGAGTAAGAGCACCCAATCGTTGTGCATAGATAAAAGAACGTCTTGCTTTGCTTGGGGAAACAGAATATATGATTCTCCTCCACCATGAGGGGACAGCAAAAGACTTAACCACAAAGTGTTGTCCTATTCTCTTTATAGTGTTTCGCTTTTGATAGATAACATCCTTTGATTGAGCAAACACTTCAGTGAGATTCGTCATTAGTGCAG
>CALGCU010000299.1 GCA_937886455.1 uncultured Bacteroidales bacterium
GCGAACGCCCCAACACCTACCATAAACCAAATCGGGGCATGCTACACGCATACCCCGATTCTATGGGATGGGCAAGTCCGTTGACCACTCGTCCATACTATAATTCTACTTTGATTACTCCTCCACCTATCGTTTAATCAATTTGAATGTCTTGCTGCTGTTATCTGTTTTAAGTTGAAGCAGATAAACACCACTATTAAAACTTGACATATTGATTTGCTCAATATCGCCTTGATGATTGAGCACTTGTTTACCCTGCAAGTTGTAAATAACAGCTTGTTGAAGAGGTGCACTACTATTTATATATAGATAGTCATCAATCATGGTTGGATAAACAGCGCCTTCAAACTCCGGCACGATGATATTATCCGGATCTGTGTTATCACCCCCTATGGTTGGGAGTTGCTTAGCTGTGGATGTATAGATGCGAAGTTCTCCGGGTTGCAGTGTAACGGCATCGGCTGTGCTATTGACATTGTAAGAAGTCTGACGATAATAGTCATACCATTTACCTGCTTTAGGGAAAGGTGCTATAGTGGCAGCGCCTGTATATTGAGTTCCACCTTCTACATTGAAGTTACCCACAATAACAATGTATTCACCGTTGTATTCCCACACAATGGAGCGTGCTGATTTGCCCGTACCTGCATTGAGTGTACATTTACCATTAAGGAAAAATTCTGCCGGATAGAGTTTTGTGCGGAGTTGTATGAGTTGTGCCATACGTTTGTATGCGTCCATACGATCAGCGTCTTTCAACCATCCAAGTGTCTCAGGCACCGGCTTAGGGTCAACACGATGGTTCTCGTTTTCTTTATACACACCATCTGCACCACTCTTAATACTGAAGTCAAAGCCGAGCTCTTGGAACTGCCACACCATCTTAGGACCTTTTTGTAGGAGAGCAAATGCTCCAATAAGTGGCACACGTTTGATATAAGCAAATGCATTGGCTTGTAGATTACCATTACCCCATTGCTTTGCCTTGAACATATTACGTTCCTCGTCATGGCTCTCGGCAAAATAAACCCAGCCTTTCTTATTTCCATCGGTAATACTTCCATCACCATCCTTCAGCCAACCCATGGCCAATTGAGAGAAGGCGTTATTGTAAGGTTCACCTCCACCCCAGCAGAGCATACCATTATTTACAAATCCTCCTTCTTCATTGCTTTCCCAGTGTTCAAGAATAAACAACGCATCTGAACGCACAGATTTGGCAGCATTATAGTAGTCGTTGATGACTTTCACACGATTTGCACTGACACAGGTAGGACCACAAAATCCTTTGGTCAGGTCCATACGATAACCATCTACCTTATATTCTTGCAACCAGTATTTAAGCACACGCTTGAAGTACTCTTGTGTTGCCGGTGAATCATGATTGAAGTCAGGCTTGTATTCCGGGAAATTAGCCGGCTTGGAATTAATCCATGGATTGTCTTTACCGTTATAATCATCTGTACGATACAGTTGCACAAATGGATGTTTACCATCGGCTTGATTAAACACCATGTCAAGGATTACCGCCATGCCCCTTTTGTGCGCTTCATCTACAAGGGTCTTATAATCTTCTGGGGTTCCATAAGCTTTGTCCGGAGCAAAATAGTGATGAGGATTATATCCCCAACTGATATTGCCATCAAACTCACAGATTGGCATTAACTCTATCACATTAACACCAAGATTTTGAAGATAGTCCAAACGGTTGATTACACCCTTTATGCTACGTGCCGGACAGAAGTCATGTACCCACAATTCATAGATAACAAGGTTGTTCTTGTCGGGATTCTTGAATTTGAGTGTAGCATCACTCCATTTGAAGGGCTCTTTTCCTGTTTGAAGCACTGCAGTAAGTCCGTCTGTTTGTCTTGGATAAGACTTCAAGTTGGGATAAATATCCTGAGAAATGTATTGGTCATGCCATGGGTCAAGAATTTTTTCTGTGTAAGCATCGGTTATTTTGATGACGCCATCAGCAGTCTTAACCGCATATTGGAAAGCATACTCTTTTTGAGGTTCGAGATTATTGATTTGAAGCCAGAAGTACCCACTGTTTTGAGCATCACGCTTCATCTGAAAATCATTGCTATACGTCCAATCATTAAAATCACCAATGACAAACACATTGTCTGCCACTACACCTTTAGTGTTTTTAGCATACATCACAAGGGTCACTTTGGTAGGGTCGTCGTTGTGATAGTTGATACCATCAATCATTCCGGAGGGACGAACTTGTGACACAGGAGCAGAGATTACACACACTTGAACGGTGTCATACACTGTTTGTGACGCACTTTTAGCTTGGGCTACAAGGGTGTAGTCACCTACAGCAGAAGGGGTAAATGTATGTTGAAGACTGTTTGCATTAGAGGCAGAATTAAGCACTGCACCATTAGCCAGCAAACTAAGTTCCACCGCTTCCGAAGAAGAAATAGAACAAACTACTTTTTCCCCCATATTAAGTAGTAGATTACCTTCCGGGAGGTCAAATCTCACATTAAGACCTTTCTTATTAACCGGAATAAAAATGTCGGTTCCATCGGCATTTTTCCCCTCTTTACCACCAGACACTCCGTCATTGAACACAAGAACTATTCCTTTGATGTCTTCTGTTGTAGGGCATTTGTAAGTAGCATAAAGGTCATTGATCACAAGTTGCCAATTATTTCCAACCTGAGTACACTTGGCAAAATCTTCTTTGCCACACCATGCCGTGATGACATATTTCCAGTCTTTGTTGTCTTTGGAATCAGCAGTGATAAGACCCATGTGGGCATAACATGCTGTGGCTCCCACCATCCCTTTTGAACCTTGACTTGGGTCAAAAGTAACGGTGATAGTTCCGGTATAACCTTGTTCGATGAATGTTGGCGTGGTGGTCACCACTTGTGCCAAGAGATAAAGTGGCAAACAAAACATTGCCAACAAAAGGGTAAATTTTCTCATGGTTTTCTTATTTTAGTTATTTAAATAATGTGCATATAAAGCAAGCAAAGTTAATGTTTATCCTTCAAATGCACCGCATAAAACCGACGAATGAACAAATAACAAATCTGAAATAGCAATAAGCAGAGATGGAACAAATAGTACTATTTTAGTTTAAAGGGGTTATAGTCAATGTCTTGGTCAAAAACATCGGTGTCTTCTTTTTGCTTTACCCACCTTACCAGTTTATTGCTTATCGGTAGCATGATAATCTCATAAATGGTTTTCATAAGGGCTTGTGTGAGGATAAGCAACAATAAATCTTTGAGAGGCACAATG
>CALGCU010000300.1 GCA_937886455.1 uncultured Bacteroidales bacterium
CATCGAGCTGCCTTACAATACAACCTAAAAACATTTGCCATACCCGGACATGCTTTAAACACCATCTATCCGGCTGTTCACAGGAATGTAGCCATTGAAATTACAAAACACGGAGGATTACTCACAGAATTTAATAGTAAAACCATCCCCGACAAGTCAAACTTTGTTCGGCGCAATCGTATCATTGCCGGACTAAGTGATGCTGTAGTAGTGGTGGAATCAAAAAAACAAGGAGGCTCTCTCATCACAACAAGTTTTGCTAATTCATACAATCGTGATGTCTTTGCCTTCCCAGGTAGATGCAATGACATCACATCTGCAGGATGCAATGATCTAATCAAGCAAAACAAAGCCGCTCTCATTGAGAACGCAGAAGACTTCATCAAACAAATGGGATGGGAACATACACACAAACCTACACAAGCAATACAAACTCAACTCTTTGACTCCCTCACAGATACAGAACTACAAATCATAGAAGTACTGCGCAAGAATAGTGACGGAATACACATCAACGAATTGGCTGTAATTATCAATCAGACATTCAGCACCACATCCTCACTCATGCTTGCTATGGAATTCAAGGGATTGGTAAGGCCACTACCCGGTGGATTATATAAAAGCGTTTAATAATATACCTATACTTTTAAAGCAGAATGTTGTCATGACCGAAAAAGAGAAAATGAAACTGCAAAAGCTCTATGATGCCAATTATGACCCTGAACTCATCAAAGAACGTAAAATAGCCAAAAACCTCTGTCATCAATTTAACCAACTATTGCCTGATGATGAAGAAGGGCAACAACAGATTTTATCCAGACTAATCGGAAAAACTTCAGATAATTGCTGTATCCTACCTCCTTTCTGGTGTGACTATGGATATAACATAGAAGTAGGGAAAAACTTCTTTGCCAATCACAATACAGTAATTCTTGACGGAGCAAAAGTCACTTTCGGGGATAACGTTTTCGTTGCTCCCAATTGTGGATTCTACACAGCCGGACATCCCATTGATGCAGAACGTAGAAACCAAGGTTTAGAATATGCCTACCCTATTAGCGTTGGTGATAATGTATGGATAAGAGCAGGAGTACATGTAATGCCCGGAGTTACAATCGGTTCAAATGTAGTCATTGGCGGAGGTTCAGTAGTAACCAAGGATATACCCGACAATGTTGTAGCAGTAGGTAACCCATGTCGTCCTATACGTCCTATCACAGAAGACGACAAACATAAAACATGGGATAAATAACTACTCAATGCTCCAACAAGAAAAATAAACGATTATACACATTGGCTTCTGAGGTGCCGGAATCAAAGTCAAGAAACAACAAAGACAAGTGGGGATAATGCTCTTTGAGTCGCTTCTCAATACCTTTAGAGATGATATGATTGGCAATACAACCAAAGGGTTGTACAGACACCACCTTTTCTACACCTGATTCTGCCAAAGCACAAATTTCACCCGGCAAGAACCACCCCTCACCAAAGTCAGCAGCAGGGCTTATTACTTGTCGTGACAAACGATAAATATCAAATATGTCATCAAAAGGACGATAATACGGAAAATCCTTGCATAGTGAATCATACTTATTTGCTGTGCGTCGCACGATACTATGCCCCAAATCCATCATCCATTGTGGAGTGGACTCCTGCTTGATATAAAACTCACGATTGATGTGTGCATTAGGCATAGAAGTAGAGAAGAATCCAGTCAATGCGGGTGGCACTACCTCTACACTGTGCTCAATCAGCCATTGTACGACCGATTTGTTGCTAAACGAATTATATTTCACATAAATCTCTCCTACCAATCCCACAATAGGCACAACCTTCTGTCTATCTACAATGTTAGAAAACTCCCTAACGGCTGATTGCAACAGACGATGTAAGCCCCTATACTGTCGTTGCCGAATGTAGGATTGCGCTTCTTGTATATAGCGGTTATAGAGTTCTCGGGCTAATAATGGGTTAGTGGTGCGTGGTGCAGAAGGATAATACAATTTGGCAAGCGCATCAGCAAAGAAAATAGCCTCTAAAGCAGGACGCGCCAATGCTCTCCAAGGTAGTTCAAAGCCAGGTTGTCTATTACCCAAACTTTTTCCTATGGCAACAGATATTACAGGCACATTAGAAAAACCCGCTTTTACCAAAGAACTTTTGATGAGTGAATAATAATTAGAAGCTCTACACTGACCGCCCGTTTGTGTAATTGCCACAGCAGTCCTGGGAAGGTCATATTTACCCGATTTTAGAGCACGTAGGATACTACCTATCACTATCGTAGCCGGATAGCACACATCATTATTGACAGCCTGTAATCCTTCTTCCGCATCAGCTTGGCAAGCCATAGGTAAAGACTCACACTCATATCCTGCCATGCTCAATATAGTTGTGATAAACTCATTATATCCCTCCGCAAAATAAGGTAACAATATAGTACGACGTTGTTTATCATCTTTCTCAAATATTGCGGTAGTCCATTTGTCCTGTTGCCTTGTCTGTGGGACTGTGCGTTTTTGTTCCTGTTTTACACTCTCTACCAATGACCTCACGCGCAGTTGTAAACTACCGATATTGTTTACATCATCTATCTTCAACACAGTTAAATTCTTTTCATAGCGTTGCAACAATGTTCTTACCTCATCTAAAATAAACGCATCCGGTCCACAACCAAAAGACGTAAGTTGCACCATGTGTAGGTGTGGATAGGTGTGCTTCCCTACCCAGTAAGCCGCTTTGAAGATTCTATTAGGATATGCCCACTGGCAGAGTGCATTCACCTGACCATAAACCTCATTACCCTGATGAGTAGCAGCATTCTCTGTAATCACATCTATTCCCATAGCCGCAATAGCATTTGCTATTTTGTGTTGAATCAGCGGGTCGATGTGATACGGTCGAGCCGCTAACATGATTACCATACGATTATATTTCTTCGCCTCTTCCACCACCTCCAGACCTCGTCTTTCCAGTGTATCCAAATAATTCTGTTGCGTATTTAACGCATGCGTAATAGCCACATTTATTTGCTTAACACTAACACCCAAATCCAGCAGGTAGGTCTGTAAACTCTTACGTAACAAAACTTCGTCCTTGAAACTCACAATCGGCGAATCAAATGGGATACCATATTTTCCTTCAGGGTCAATACTACTCCTTATAACATCTGCATACCCACTTACAATAGGACAATTAAACGAATTCTTAGCAGAATCATCTTCTTGCTTTTCAAACACTACCCATGGATAGAATATCCTATCCACTCCACGCTCTATCAAGTTCATCACATGCCCATGCATCAGCTTGGCAGGAAAACAGATATTGTCAGCCATCACACTGCGCACACCCCTCTCATAAAGTGTGTTGCCGGATGTAGCAGATAATACAACTCGGAAGCCACAGTGCTTAAACAAAGTAGCCCAAAAAGGATAGTTCTCATATATTCCTAATCCACGAGGAATACCTATCGACTTAGCTTCAGGATTAGATGAACCATAGTGTGAAAAAAGCAAGGCATATTTCTCTTCAAACATATTCACTCCATGTTGCTCAACATCACGCTGATTATGATATACCCTCTCGCAGTTATTCCCTGAATAATAAGACTTGCCATTCTGAAAATGAAACCCTTGCACTTGACAATGATTGGTGCATCCAGGACACACCTCAAGACTCTCAGTGAACTGATTTGTTTGCAAAATCGTCGATAACTTCATACCACTTCTCTTTAATACACCTTTCTGCACTTCATGACATGTAATGCCGCACCCAAAGCCCCCATCAATTCCGGGCAAGGAGAAACAATCACCTCACAAGCTGTGAGCATCTCCAATGCACGTACCACCGAATGATTGCGGAAGGTCCCCCCTTGCACCACAATGTGCTTTCCCAATTCCCCTACATTATGAAGTTTCAGTACTTTATACAAGCAGTTTTTGATGACAGAATAACTAAATCCGGCTGCTATATCCTCCACTAATGCACCTTCACGCATAGCCTGTTTAACTTTACTATTCATAAAAAACTTATTACTTATTATTAGTAAGAAAAATCCGGCAGCACTCTCCATTTGCAACGGTACGAGTACAGCCGGATAATTAACTATATTATTAATATTTTCATATAACTTCACCTATCTTAATTTTTATTACTTTCTTAGTTAAAATAATTATATTTATTATATTAATTGATACTATTATGGGTGCTATGATTGGTGCTTTAGAAGATAACAACTTAACATCAATTGCTTTACAAGATAGATTTGGTGTTAACTTTGAATTTAAAAAGCTTGCTGCCGTTCCATTTTCAAGTGCTAGAAAATTATCAGCTGTAACATTTGAAGATAAAGGAACTTATATATTAGGAGCTCCTGAATTTGTATTAGGTGATCGTTATAATGAGTATAAAGAAATTATT
>CALGCU010000301.1 GCA_937886455.1 uncultured Bacteroidales bacterium
TATGAAGTTACTGTCTTTGAAGCATTACATCAAATCGGTGGTGTACTCAAGTATGGTATTCCTGAATTCCGTCTGCCTAACAAAATAGTGGATGTAGAAATCAGTAATCTTGAAAAAATGGGTGTTCAATTCATGAAGAACACTATTGTAGGAAAAACCATCTCTACTGACGAATTGATACAAGAGGGTTATGAAGGTATCTTTGTGGCAAGTGGTGCCGGACTCCCTCGTTTCATGGATATCAAGGGTGAAAACCTTATAGGTGTGATGAGTAGTAATGAATACCTCACGCGTGTTAACTTGATGGAAGCGGCTAAGGAGGATTCTGATACACCTGTCTTACATGGTAAGTCTATAGCTGTTATCGGAGGTGGTAACACAGCGATGGACTCTGTGCGTACAGCCTTGCGTATGGGCGCAGAGAGAGCCATGTTGGTCTATCGTCGTAGCGAAGCTGAAATGCCTGCTCGTGTAGAAGAGGTACATCATGCTAAGGAGGAAGGAGTAGAGTTTATGACACTGCATAATCCTATTGAATACATTGGAGATGAAAAAGGACGTGTTAAGCAAATGGTACTTCAAGTAATGGAACTGGGAGAGCCGGATGCTTCAGGAAGACGTTCTCCTGTTCCTATGGAAGGAGTCACTAAAACATTGGATGTAGATGTTGTAGTAGTTAGTGTGGGTGTTTCGCCTAATCCATTGATTCCTAATTCAGTCAAAGGGCTTGAGATTAGCCGTAAAGGAACTATAGTGGTGAATGATGACACAATGCAAAGTTCACTCCCTGTGCTCTTTGCCGGAGGTGATATTGTGCGAGGTGGTGCTACGGTTATCTTGGCTATGAGTGATGGACGTAAGGCAGCTAAGGCTATGAACGAATATCTGCAAATGAAATAATGATGAACAATGGAAAGGTTAGATGATTTCATCATCTGACCTTTCTTTTGTTATTAAGTTTGCAATAACTTATAGTATGGTGGATAATTGACATAAGTAGTAGAAATAGTAAATAATACTTATGCAAAAATATCATCTTTATATATTTAGTGAAATAACATTCTTTAGTTAATCGATAAGAATATGAAAGTTTATGATTTGTCTGCGCAAAGTTCTGTACTCAATCAGTACTTGAAAGAATTGCGTTCTATTGAAATTCAAGGTGACTCTATGCGCTTTAGGCACAACATTGCTCGTATTGCTCATGTCATGGCTTATGAGATAAGTAAGAAACTGTCTTATCAAGTGGAAAATGTCACTACTCCATTAGGTGTAGCACCCATAAACATTGCTACCGACAAACTGGTGTTGGGTACTATCTTGCGAGCAGGACTTCCTTTCCATCAAGGTTTTTTGGATGTGTTTGATCATGCAGAGAATGCTTTTGTTTCTGCTTATCGCAAGTATAGTGATTCCGTGAACTTTGATATTCATATCGAGTATATCGCTTCTCCGGATTTGAATGACAAAGTGTTGATTCTTTCTGACCCTATGTTGGCAACGGGTGGTTCAATGGAATTAGCATATAAAGCCCTACTCACAAAAGGATGTCCGGCTCACACACATCTGGTGGCTATCATAGCAAGCAGACAAGCTGTAGAATACATTCAGTCACATCTTGCAGATGAGAATGTAACGCTCTGGGTGGCGGCTATTGATGAGGTGCTCAATGATCATTCTTATATAGTACCGGGTCTTGGTGATGCCGGTGATTTGGCTTTTGGAGAGAAATTATAGTCTCTGTTGTCTATACACCAAGCATATAGGGCTAAAAACAGATTGATAGATGGGTGTTATCATTCGGCAAAGCATTAAGGGTACAATAGTGAATTATATCGGCGTAGTAGTTGGTTTTTTCACTACTTTCTTTGTGGCTACTCGTTTTCTCACAGCAGAGGAAATTGGTCTTACACGTGTTTTGTTAGATGCAGCTATGCTCTTCTCCAGTTTGGCACAATTAGGCACAAATACATCTATAGTGCGTTTCTATCCTTATTTCAAGGATGATGACAAAGATGATCATGGTTTCTTCTTCTGGAGTATAGCTGTGCCTTTTCTGGGCTTTGTTATTTTCAGTGTTCTTTTTTGGGCTTTACGTGAGGTAATGGCAGAGGCTTTTTCTGAAAAGTCGGATATGTTTGTTACCTACTATAAGTGCATTTTCCCATTGGCGTTTTCTTTGCTTTACATGGCTGTGTCGGAAGCCAATGCCAATGTCTTGATGCGCATTGTAGTACCTAAGTTTGTACGTGAAGTGGGTGTCAGAGTACTTACACTGGTTGTTTATTTTCTTTATGCTTTTTCCGTTTTAGACTTGGATGGTTTTGTCTATGCTTTTTGTGGTGTATATGCTGTGGCTTTGGTGGTAGATGTGTGTTATCTGTTCTCATTAAAACACATTTCGCTCAAGCCCGACTTAAAGTTTATTACGCCTCAACTTCGACGTGACTATCTTCTCTACACACTCTTTCTCATCACATCCGTGGTGAGCAGTGTGTTAGCCCCTTTTGCTAATTCCTTTTTCATTAGTGCTAAGATGGGGTTGGCTTACACAGGAGTGTTTGCTATAGCCAGTTATATTACGGCTTTGATAGAGATTCCTTATCGCTCTTTAGGTACAATTGCTCAGCCACAATTGTCGCGCGCCATCAAGGATAATGCAATTGCGGAAACCAATATGTTAATACGTCGCATTTCATTTCACCAACTTTTGGCAGGTGCGTTTATGTTCTTGCTTATCTGGATGAATCTTGATTTGCTCTTTCGTATCATTCCCAATGGAGAACAATATGCCACAGCTAAGTGGGTGGTGTTCTTGTTGTCTTTAAGTAAACTTTACAACTCTATTTGTAGCATTGGTCTTTCTGTGCTCAACTACTCTCGTTTTTATTACTATTCTCTTGTCTTCTCGGCTTTGTTCACAGTCTTGTCCATTGTTTTCAACAATTGGTTTATTCCCGTGTGGGGAATGGAAGGTGCTGCTCTTGCCACACTCGTAGCATCTTTCATCTATTATTCGCTCTTGCTACTTCTCAATTATGTAAAACTCAAAACTTCCCCTCTTTCTTTGCGTCAGTTGGCAGTTGTGGGATTGTTCTTGTTGTTTGGTTTGGGTGATGTTTTGTGGAAGAAACTTCAGGTGTGTTTCTTACCAGATGACTTATTGTGGAGTTTAGGTGCAGCAGTGGTGCAAACTTCCCTTTTTGCTTTAGTGGCTGTTTGGGTGGTCTATCGTTTGCGTTTGTCTGACGATGTCAATGGCTTGATTGACTCGGTGTTGCAATGCATTGGGCTTAGGCGGTAATTTTCTCTTATTTATTTACTTTCGCCTTATTTTTCTTTACTCCACATGTGGTAGGTGTTGATGACGTTCCTTACATAGGTACATGTGGGTCGTCCATTAAATCTTCCAAATCGCACATCCGGGTCTTCATAGTATTCTTGTTTGTTTTTATGTAGCAGATAATAGGCTACGTTTCCATACCAGATATGCGGATTGCGTCCGTTTTTTTCGGTAAGTCGCATGGCATCCAACACATGTGCAGGTCCGGCATTATAACTAGCCAAGATAAACTTAATGCGTTCATCCGGGTCGTCTATGTCATGATAAATCATGTTGAGATACTTTATATATTCCACACCGGCACGTATGTTCTCTGCCGGGTCAAACATAGTGGTGTCATTCAGTCCGAATCTTCTCGCAGTGATAGGCATTAGTTGCATGAGTCCGCATGCTCCGGCAGGTGATATAGTGAGTGGATTAAAGCGTGATTCATGATAACACAATGCCGCCAGTAGTTTCCAGTCCCATTGGATGCGTGGGGCATATTCCTTGAAGTAGTCATCATAGGGTGATATTTCTCTTTGTACCTTAGTGCTGATATTTGTAAGTAAGGCGGCTTGATCAATATACTTCTTTTGTAGTTGTGAAAGTATAGTTGAGTTGCTATCTCTCCATTGCTTGATGGTGTGTAGCATGCAGCTGTCTTTCATCATCCAGCCTGTGGCATGTGGCGTACTGACTGACAGACTGATATTGAGTTGAGGGTAAATTTTCTTATATGCCTTAGCCTCATATTGTTCTACCACAGCATAGTCCCATTTGTCATTTACCACCCCTTTTATAAGGTAATCAGATGACAGTGTGTCTCGTACAAGTCCTAATCGGATATTACCACCCACTTCTCGATTGATGCGTAAGAGTTGTTTGTGTTCAGGGCTGTTGCGCCTCACTATCACTTTCTGTTGAGTGAGTTGTGCAGTGCTGTTGAGGGCATTCTCTCCATCTCGTTGTACCACAACTATCGGGCTTGCCGTTTGCATAGGCATAAACAAAATATTCTCTCCTTTGTGTGTTATGGGGTAGGGGTAAGCTACCAAGTCTATCTTGTCGCTTTTAAGTGCAGATAGCAGTTTTTCTTTGGGCATGGGGTGTATTTCTACTGTCCATCCAGCGCTTTGTGCAATATAGTGCAGGAGGTCATAGTCATAGCCTGCTTCTTGTTCGTTAGATTGATTCCAGCTGGTTACAGATGCACACATTCCCACTCGCAGAGTGTCGCTCCACGTCTTATCCATCTGATTGGACAATTCGCTTTTCGGATGTGACCAATCCACACAAACCATCAGTGTGCATAGCAATAACGCCACACATATATAACTATATTTTTTAGTCAAAACTCTTTTCAAGGGTTTTTGCTTTTTTTGTTTAGCATTTGTCGGATATGTCACATCATTTCCGCATTGTGCCTACTTATAAGTGGAATGAATGTTAGCAGTTGCTACACACTCTTCGCCTTTCATTCGGAGAAACACTTGTATGGTGGCAACAACGTCTTTCTCGCAATATGTGGCTATGCGCTTGATGTCGTGTTCCTGGTGATATACCCTTGCCACTTCACTTCCATCAATGTCGTCTTTTGGGGTGGGAATACCAAAGATAGCTGTTAATGTTTTTAGGGATGTAAATGTCTTGTAGTCGCCAAACTTCCACAATTCCATTGTGTCAATAAAGTTCAGTTCCCATGGTTTCTTTCCCGCTATTTGCAAACAATCGGGTAGTTTGATTCCATTGATGAGTGCTCTCCGGCAGATATATGGAATGTCAAATTCCTTGATGTTATGTCCACAGAAGCTGTGATTAGGGGTAATGAAGAATCGTGCTACGAGGTCCATAAACTCACTGATTACCTTGTGTTCATCTTCCCCACAGAAGGACTTGGTTCGGATACACCTTACTCCGCTTTCTTTGTCTTTGTGGCAGTAGCCCACAGATATACACACTATGCGACCAAACTCAGCATAAATGCCGGCTTCTTGGGTATATCCTTCGGCTGGAGTGTTATATGCGTAGCGTTCAGGGTTGCGCATACTCAGTCCGTTGAGTTTTTCTTCCCAGATGTGTTGTAGTTCCGGCTTTACGTCGTTAAAATCGGCTTTGTCGGGTGTTGTTTCAATATCGAGAAACAATATCTTGTCATACGAAGTATGAATCATATTCAAGGTTTGTTAAATCGGTGTGACAAATAACGTGTAATCACGTCGATGGCGATGTGGTTGTTTCCACCTTCCGGCACAATCAGGTCGGCTTTACGCTTGGTGGGCTCTACAAACTGTTCGTGCATGGGTTTCACTGTGCTGAGATATTGTTTCATTACGCTCTCCATGGTTCTTCCACGTTCGTTAACATCGCGTTTCAAACGGCGAATAAAGCGTACATCTGCATCAGTGTCAACGAATAACTTTACATCGCATAGTTCACACAATTCCGGGCTGCTGAACAGTAAAATCCCTTCCACAATAATGATGTCTGCACTATCCATTTGTTGCCACTCTTCATTCCGTTGGTGATGTGCAAAGTCGTATGTGGGGTGCATGATGCTTTTTCCTTCTTTTAGTTGCTTGATGTGTTCTACAAGTAGTTCGGTGTCAAGTGCATCCGGGTGGTCGTAGTTCTGACGACTACGTTCTTCAAGTGACATTTCCGGGTGTGACTTATAGTAGAAGTCATGCGGAAGTATAACAGCCTGTTTTTTGAAAATTTGATATAACTTTTTGGCAATGGTGGTTTTGCCCGAGCCTGTTCCACCAGCAATTCCGATTACTAACATGATAGATTGTGTTTTTTGTGGTTTACGGAGTGTAAAAGTAGTACAAACTGCGCAAAGTCCCAAATAATTCTATCATCATTCTGTATTTTCTGCTGTTAATGTATGTTTGTGTGATGATGACATCGGCTATCTAGTTCCTATCTAGTTCCTACCTAGTTCCTACCTAGTTC
>CALGCU010000302.1 GCA_937886455.1 uncultured Bacteroidales bacterium
CCCCTGTAGCTCACATCGTGAGCGTCCCAACACCTACCAAACACGTAGGATACACGTAGGATACACGTAGGATACACCTAAGATACACGTGGGATAAAGCATACTCAACCGATAACTCATCAACCCCTCCCCAAATGATTAAACTCACATCGCGCACCTAATGATACAAATGTTAAAATCCTTTTATATCAATAACTGAATATACAAATGCTCATTTTTATAGCATAAAACATGCTTTCTGCCAACTCTTTGGTAAACTTTTTTCACTTATTCATGGTAGAGTCACAAAAAAGTCCTATATTTGCACGCATTTTATGCAACAATAGTTCGTAATCAATAATTTATCATATTTAAACTAATCACAATGCAAAACAAAGGACTTGTTAAAATTTTTGCAGGACTCCTCACTTTGGTATGTGTATTCTACCTTTCTTTTAGCTTTGTAACAGGTAGTTACAACAAAAAGGCAGAAGCTTATGCTAATGGAGATCCGGCTAAAGAGTACCACTACTTGGATTCAGTTGGTGCGGAAAAAGTATGGTTGGGATATACCCTCAAAGAATGTCGTGAAAAAGAAATCAACCTCGGACTTGACCTTAAAGGTGGTATGAATATCACTATGGAAGTCTCTGTGGCTGACATCTTGAAAGCGCTTTCTGGATACAACACTACTGACAACTTCAATCAAGCACTCAAACTCGCTACTGAACGTCAACAATCTACTCAAGCTGACTACCTCACATTGTTCGTACAAGCTTATCAGGAAATTGACCCAAATGCAAAATTGTCTGCCATCTTCAGTACTTTTGATTTAAAAGATAAAATCTCCTCTACTTCTACTAACGCAGAGGTTGAATCTATCTTGAGAGAAGAAATTGAAGGTGCTATTGATAACTCATTCAATGTGCTCCGTACTCGTATTGACCGCTTCGGTGTTGTACAACCAAATATACAAAAACTCGACCAACAAGGACGTATCTTGATTGAATTGCCGGGTATTAAAGAACCGGAACGTGTGAGAAAACTCTTACAAGGTTCTGCTAACCTCGAATTCTGGGAAACATACGAAATGAGCGAAGTGGCTTCTAACTTGATTCAAGCTAATGCAATCATTGCTGAAATGCAAAAAGCTGCTGAACCGGAAGAAGCTGAAACAGAAGATGTGGTAACTGAAGAAGTGGTAGAGCAAGTGCAAGACTCTGCAACTTCTGCTGTAGATAGCATCGCTGCTCAACTCGCTGCTAACAACACTGAAAATGCAACTGCAGATAACGAAGAAGCACTTGAAAAATACAGAAAAGAAAACCCACTCTTTGCTGTACTACAACCAAGCCTTGACCAAGCTGGACAAGCAATGAGAGGACCGGTAGTCGGTATCGCTCACTATAGTGACACTGCTGCAGTAAACAAATACCTCGGAATGAAACAAGTGCGCGAACTTATGCCACGTGACTTGCAATTCCGTTGGACTGTGAAAGCTTTCGATGAAGCAGGATACTACTATCAATTAGTGGCTATCAAGGTAACTAACCGTGATGGACGTGCACCTCTTGAAGGTAGCGCAGTGACTGATGCAAGAGCAGACTTCTCACAAAGCTCTGTTTACGCTAATGTAAGCATGACTATGAATGCTGAAGGTGCTAAAACTTGGGCAAGACTCACCAAAGAAAACATCGGTAAATCCATCGCTATCGCATTGGATGGTTACATCTATTCTTTCCCAACTGTACAAACTGAAATCACAGGGGGTAGCTCTTCTATTACGGGTAACTTCTCTGTAGAAGAAGCTAAAGACTTGGCTAATACGCTTAAATCTGGTAAAATGCCTGCCCCTGCACGCATTATTCAAGAAGACGTTGTTGGTCCTTCTCTTGGTGAAGAGGCTATCCGCTCTGGTTTGATGTCATTCGTTATTGCGTTCGCACTCGTACTCCTCTACATGATTTTCTACTATGGTCTCATCCCTGGTTTGATTGCTGACGCAGCATTGGTATGTAATGTATTCTTGCTCTTAGGTATCTTGGCTTCATTCTCAGCTGTGCTCACATTGCCGGGTATTGCCGGTATTGTGCTCACCTTGGGTATGGCTGTCGATGCGAATGTGCTTATCTACGAGCGTATCCG
>CALGCU010000303.1 GCA_937886455.1 uncultured Bacteroidales bacterium
ATAATCCAACGGGAATAAAGCGTGTCAGGGTTAAACGTCAAAGCAGAAGATGAGAAGATTCCTCCCACCAAGCACAATAATAATAGTAGTTTACTTCTTTTCATGGAATAAAATTACTTGTTTACGTTTGCAAAAATAGAGAAATAGGGCGGACTTAATGTAGAAATATCGTCACAAAAAGAGGGTATTTTTTAACAAACAAAGACAATTTTAGGGCATTTTTTACGTTATTATAACAGTTATAACAGTTGCATGGAGTAACACCCACTCTATATGCCCAACACTCCATAAACACTAAAACCTATGAACATAAGACTACAAACTTCAGACACATTTCGGTATATATTCTTGATTTGCGCTTCTATTATCGTAATTGTGTCACTCTTTTTTATGCAACGTATGGCGGATGCCCTTGCCATTGAAGAAAAACGCAAGATAGAAGTGTGGGCAGAAGCCACCACCCTATTTATCACAGCCGACGAGAACACAGACATAGACTTTATTTCCGGCATCATAGAAGGAAACACAACCATTCCTGTGTACATGACCGACCACAAGGATAGTGTGCTCTTTGTGCGGAATGTAAGTAAAAAACCACATACTTACAGCAGCACTATTGCACGTCTCAAAGATGCCGGCAACAGAATAGAGGTGACTGTATCACCAGAAGATACACAATATATATATTATGACGACTCACACTTACTGCGAATGTTACAATACTTCCCCTACGTACAATTTGCGGTGATAGCCTTGTTTCTATGTGTGGCATTTGTGGCATTTGCCAGCATAAAAAATGCCGAACAGAACAAAGTGTGGGTGGGATTATCCAAAGAAACTGCCCATCAATTAGGCACTCCCATATCATCTCTCTTGGCGTGGACCGAACTACTCAAAATCAACAGCGACAGCAGTAAGTACTTACCCGAAATAGCCAAAGACGTGGAACGCCTACGTACTATTGCCGACCGCTTTTCTAAAATAGGTTCACAACCCGAATTGGAACACACCAACCTAAACACCACCTTAGAACGTGCTATTCAGTATATGAGTGGTCGTATTTCCGACCAAATCATCTTAAAAGTAAACATACCCTCCACTCCCATCTACACTTACATCAGCACCTCACTTATGGAATGGGTAGTGGAAAACATTGTGAAGAATGCTATTGATGCAATGGAGGGGAAAGGGGAACTACGCATAGAACTCACTGAGAAGGACAAACAAATCTACCTGGATTTTACCGACACCGGCAAAGGAATCAATCATCGCGACTTCAAGAAGGTGTTTCGTCCGGGATACACCACCAAACAACGCGGGTGGGGATTAGGCTTATCACTTGTAAAGCGTATTATTGCCGACTATCACAAAGGAAAAGTATATGTTAAACAATCGGAAATAGGCGCTGGAACAACCTTCCGAATAGAGTTGCCCATATTATCTGCAAACAAAAATTAGGAAAATGTTTTTGATATAAGGCTTTTTTTTGTACCTTTGCAGCCACCTTTGTCAAGTAGATAGTGAAAATGTCTAAGTTTGCCGCCTATAACATTGATTTGAAGGCTCTGTCACAGGGCAAGCATTCTTATACATACACACTGGATGATGAGTATTTTAGCAAGATAGATAGTGGCGAGGTGCAACGGGGAGAGGTGTCGGCTACGGTGGATGTAATTGTGAGTGCTGCCGGCTATGAGGTAAAGTTTCATGTAGAAGGAGCGGTGATTATAGCCTGTGACAGATGCTTGGACGATATGCAACAGGCCATCAAAGCAGATGACACATTGCGCATTCGATTGGGAGATGAGTTGATGGATGATGGCGAAGTGATGGTGTTACCCGAGAGAGACCCGGTGTTGAATGTGGCTTGGTTTTTGTATGAGTTGATTGCGCTGTCCATTCCTATTAAGCATGTACATGCACCAGGCGAGTGTAACAAGGCTATGGCAGACAAGTTGCGCCATCACACAGCGATTAACTTAGATGAAGAAGACGAGGACGACTCATTGCTTTACGAAGAAGATTAGCATTTTCTCTTCCATGAGAGAAAAACAACAGATAGAAAAATAAAATAGAATATATTAACAGAACTAAATTTAGAGAGAAATGGCACATCCTAAACGAAAACAATCCAATCAACGGACTGCTAAAAGAAGAACCCACTATAAGGCAGAAGCTCCTACTTTAGCTGTATGCCCTAATTGCGGAGCTACTTATCTTTATCACACCATCTGCGGTGAATGCGGATACTATCGTGGTAAATTAGCAATTGAAAAACTTGCTAACGCATAGTCGCTAAGCATAATTTCAAGGAATCTAAGCCCTTTTTAGGGCTTTTTTACTAAATAAGAATATAGTTCATGAAAGCAAAAGCAGTGATAACCGGTATTGGCGGATACCTTCCGGATGACATTCTTGACAACCAGGAATTGAGTAGGATGGTGGATACCAGCGATGAGTGGATTATGACTCGCGTTGGCATTAAGGAGCGCCACATTCTAAAAGATCCACATTTAGGAACTTCATATTTGGGCGCTTGTGCAGTGAAGGATTTAATGAGCAAAAAGAATATAAAACCCGAAGAGATTGAGGTGATTCTTTGCGCTACCTCCACTCCTGACAACATATTCCCCTCTACCGCCTCAAAGATAGCAGAAGCTGTAGGCATCAAAAATGCCTTTGCTTTTGACATTCAAGCTGCATGTTCCGGATTCTTGGTAGGTCTGAACATCGCCACCGGATTTATTGAATCAGGACGATATAAGAAAGTGCTTGTGGTTGCCGCCGAAAAAATGTCATTCATGGTGGACTATCAAGACAGACAAACATGTCCTTTATTCGGA
>CALGCU010000304.1 GCA_937886455.1 uncultured Bacteroidales bacterium
CTTCATAACCCGGTATTTGCACCTTTTCAAAGAGGTTTACCTTCTGAGTGGTTTTCTTACGTGCATACTCCAAGAGGCGTAGTTTTTCAGCACTAAATTCGGCTTCAATACCCACTTGTGCGAGTTCTTTGAGTTGTGTAAAACCATCCGCATACCACTTAGGCGAGGTGAAGAGGCTGAAAGGCTTAGTTTCATACTCCACTTCGTCTAATACAGGGACACGCACGCCGGCTATCTTCTTAATAGACATCTTCACATCCTTTACTCGTAGCAGAGAAGTGTCAAACTCACCCCACAAAGACAGCATTTGGTCATAAGCATTCAAGCGACGTTCCACCTCATCATTCAACTGTTTAATCTCATCCTTTGAACGCTTTACTTCCAGTCGTAATGCACTCTCTTTATTTTTAATAGTAGGTAAAGCACGTACACGCATCTTCAGATTCTTCTCAAGATTCTGAAGCGATGTTTTGTTATATTGAAATGCTATTGCCATATATGTCAGTATATATATGTATTCAACTTACTAATTTTAGTCCGATAATGCTTGCTATCAAGGTCACTATAAAAAAGACACGTCCGAATGTGGCAGGTTCTTGAAAAAAGAAGATTCCCAGCAAAACCGCTCCCACAGCACCAATTCCGGTCCAGACCGGATAAACCGTACCTATGGGCAGATGATGGCTTGCTATGGTCATTCCTATCATACTGATGGCCAATGCGCCTATAAATCCAAAGAGCCAAGCCCACCATTCATTAGTTCCACTTGTCTGATTCATCATGCCAAGGCAGAAAGTGAACCCTGCCTCAAATAAGCCTGCAATTATCAGAATAGCCCAATACATTATCTTTTAGTCTAAGCCTTGTTTTGCCAATACTTTTCTACCAATTCCTGTTTGATGTTCACTTCTTCCGGTTTGAAGTGTTCAGCAAATAATGACCATGCCACATCAAGCATTTGCGTTGTATCGATATTCACGTCAATAGCCAACAACTGCTTAGAATAGTCTTTTGCAAAATCAAGCGCACGTTCATCATAATTGGTCAAGTCAAAACCATTTTCGAGTTTAGTCTTAGCATTAGCAGCATCAGCATACAGACGTACAGCAGCATTCATCACTTGAGCATGGTCTTCACGCGTTTTCTTACCTGCAACCAATTGTTTCAAACGAGAGAGCGAACGGAATGGGTCAACAATTACTTTACCCACATCCGAGTCACGGCGAAGGAATAACTGCCCTTCTGTGATGTAACCCGTGTTATCAGGAATAGCGTGTGTAATGTCAC
>CALGCU010000305.1 GCA_937886455.1 uncultured Bacteroidales bacterium
GACCATCTCGGGACCACTAGATAGGAATAAATTTCTTTTTTAACGGACAACAATAGTTTTTTATCCGACACCAATAATAAGTTTTATTGGGCATAACTAATAAAGCAACAATGCCACAATCTCACATTGTGGCATTGTTGCTTTATGGTAGTAATAATCACAAATCCTATTTTGCATTAGGAACAATGAGCTTGTAACCTTTGCCGTGAATATTGATAATACTCACATTAGGATCGTCTTTCAGTAATTTACGTAGCTTAGTTATATATACATCCATACTACGTGCGTTAAAATAATTGTCATCCACCCATATCGTCTTCAATGCGTAATTACGCTCCAAGACGTTATTTGCGTTCGTCGCAAGAAGCGTTAATAATTCAGTCTCTTTCGTAGTTAAGCGTATAACCTTATCGTCAATAGTCAAAGTTTGCTTTTGGGAATTGAAAATAAAATTACCAAGATTGAACTCTGCCAAGTATTTATCCTTCTTGCCATGAATGCGACGCATGATTGACTCAATCCTATACAGCAACTCTTCCATACTGAAAGGTTTAGTTAAATAATCATCTGCACCCAACTTGAAACCCTGCAAAACATCTTCTTTTGTAATCTTGGCAGTTAGGAATATAATAGGAATATTAGGATTAAGGTTGCGTATATCTATAGCCAAGGAAAAACCATCCTTTTTAGGCATCATTACATCCAAAATACAAATATCATATGTGTTTTGTGTAAAGGCTACATATCCTTCTTCACCATCAGGCTTTAAGTCTGCATCATAGCCCTTAGATTGAAGATATTCATGTAATAAAGTACCTAAATTCTCATCATCCTCACACAGGAGAATTTTGATCTTATCTTTTCTCATTTTATTAGTTGTTTTTTAGGGTTGGTATTGTGATAATAAATTTTGTTCCAATATTGAGTTCGCTCATTACATGGATGGTGCCTTGATGTTCACTAATAATCTTTTTTACGTATGCAAGACCCATGCCAAAACCATGTACATTATGTAAGTTGCCGGTTGATACACGATAGAATTTATCAAAAATACATTTTAAGTCAGACTTGGAGATACCAATTCCGTTATCTTCTACTTCTATCACCAATTTACCTTCTTTGTTATTACGAGTCCTTATTTGAAGTAAAAGAGGATTAATGGAGTATTTTAGGGCATTGTCCAACAAATTATAAATCACATTGGTAAAATGAACTTCATCAACAAGGGAAATGTCGTTCGTAGTATTAAAATCAGTGATAATCTTGCCACCTGCTCCTTCTACCTTGAAAGAAAAGTTTTGAGCAATGTCCTCTATAAGATCATTCATATGAAGATCCGTGAGTTGTAAAGGAGACTTGTTTTGTTCAAACAAAGATAAATGCAACACTTTCTCAATCTGCATATTTAAACGTCGAGTCTCTTCGTGTATAACCTTGGTGATGTTGGCAAGTGCTTTAGGAGTCTTTTTAACAGAATCATCCTCCAACATCTGGGAAGCAAGCGAAATAGATGATATCGGAGTTTTAAATTCATGAGTCATGTTGTCTATGAAGTCGTTTTTCATAGTATTTAAACGCCGCTGACGAAAGATGATGATAAGAGTACTGATGAATATTACCAACACAAATAACATCAACAAAAACGAAGGGGTAAATAGTGTTAAGGATTTCTTTAGATAATCGGGGCGAGTCGGAAAATAAAGGGATATAGCTCCTCGATTCTGTGGCATAGGTTCTAAAGGAAATATATCATAGGTGTATTTTTTGCGAGTAGGAATATTCTGGATGGTCTGTATATCTTCTGAACTATAAATAATGGAGTCATTATGGTTGCTGATAGTCAGTGCAAAGGGTATGTCTAAGCCATGAAAAGCTAATAAGTTGGATAATACTAGTTCTAATTCTTCGTAGTCAAGACGTTCTTCTAGTGTTTTGTCGTCATCTTTGAGCCATCTAAAGACTGCACGATTCATGATGTCTTTCTTACGCTCCATCTTCTTCAATATCTCTTGATGAATCTCATTCACTGTTTGCATAATGCTTGCATTCCCGTGATGATCGGATAATTGCAAACGAATACGTTCTTTAATCAAGAGACTGTTTTGGGTAGAACCGGTTTCTTCGTCTAACACAGTAGCCAAATAGATGAGAGCTTCACGCTCTTCAACATACCTAAGTGCTTGCATGACACTGCGTCTCACAGAATGGTCAAATTGTTGACTGCTAAGTTGAGCCATTCCACAAAAAAACTTTAATTGAACTAACACAAGTCCAAAGAAAGTGATTGTCATGAAGACAATGAGAAAAAATAGTGTATTTTTACGCATGGTAGGGTTGGTATAAAATAAAGAAGATTGTGCTATGTATTAACGCAGCCTTCTTGTGGTTAAAATGCTACTGATGCTCCGGCTAAAAATTGGAAACCATATGTCTTGTAAGCATAAAATTGTTCGTATTGATTGTGGGCAATGTTATTCAATTTCAAGAACACTGAAAGCCATTTGTTAGGCGTGTAAATACCTCCTAAGTTGATTTGATAACCGGCCTTGAGGTATTTCACAGCATTGTCAACATTAGCCTTGCGCTGTCCAACAAAAGTCATGTCTGCTTGTACACTCCACTTAGGAGTAATGTTATAACGAATGTCTGTCCAAATATCCCAAGAGGGCTTGTCCCAAACGATGCCTCCGGGCTTAGTCATCCAATGATGATATGCACCACCAAAATTAAGGTAGAGCTTGTCTTGATAATGATAATTTAAGGTCAAACCGGCATCAAACACAGAGGCATTCATGTTAAAGCAAGAATAACTCATTGTGGCAGTGTTGAATTGGTAGAACACATCATTACGAAAATGAGAAAAACTAATATAAGGGGTTATTAAAAGACCATTCACAGGCTTAATCTTAAAACCTAAATCAGCCTGAATAGGCTTATAGGTACTATTGCTATCGTTCATGACGAATGAGGGAGCTACATAACGATTTTCCTCCATGATGCTCTTAGGACTATTCATGTTATACGAACCTATTGCATTGATGTAAAGACTTACCATTTCAGGATCTGCCATCCATTCCACCATCACTTGAGGTGAGGGAGCAAAAGCAAAATGATTGCCAAACATGAAATCTAAGTTAATACCTGCATGGATGAGCAACTTATTATTTTTATAATGATAAAATGGTTCCAGATGTAAATGATTGCGAGGGGATTGTTTCTCTGTATTACTCATGTAAAGCAATGTGTTGTTGGTAACGTTCACACCCATATGATGAGACTCTGCAATAGAACCACCAACGTAGCCTTTTACGTGGACTTCATGTGTACCTAAACCTTGACCTAAATGATAGTAATTGTAGCCAACATGCATTAAATAATCCACTTTACTATTCGCCAACGAACGCCAACCAACATTAGCCATCACATCCCATGCACCCATTGTCTTGGATGATAGTGTATCCAATTGGCTGAAATCATATCCGTTAGTACTATCTACGTAGCATTTACCGTAATAATTGAAAAAATCATTGGTGGCATGAGCTGTAAAATAAATCTCTGAAGATTCCAAACGATGATTGAGGTTTAAACCAAAGTCTGTCTCACTCAACATGCGATTACGAAACACTCCATAATGATTGGCATATAAGTTCATTTGGGTTTGTTTGTGGTCCAACAAACGATAACTTAACTCGGCTAACGTGTTCCAATACAAACCTAAACCAACTCGGGCAAACCCTTTTTCCTGTTTGGGAAATGGAAAAGACATCTTGGCTCTTTCTAAAGTTGGAACTGTCTTCTCTGTTTGAATAGGATGATTAAATTCAGCATAAACCACATCTTTGGTAGATGTTGACTCTGATAAAACAGAAGGAGTGAAGTCCAAACGAGTAGCTTTCCTCACTACAGGAGTGTACTCACGCTCTACGGTTAAATTGCGCTCAAAAACAGAATCCTGCGGAACGCTTTGAGCTTGGACAACTCCCATACATA
>CALGCU010000306.1 GCA_937886455.1 uncultured Bacteroidales bacterium
CTTTTGCCGGCTCCGTTTTTACCTACTAAGGCTATTTTGTCTTTCCTGTTAATGAGGAATGAAATGTTTGTGAATAAGGGGCGTGCGCTAAATTCAACACTGAGTTGTTCTACTGAAATCATAATGCGTCAATCCGAAAACAGACTATATTTCTGAATGTGTTTCTTTACGGTTTTTCCAATCTAATAAACGCCATACGATGAAGGTGAATGTACAGCAATAGAGGAGTAAAACCATCATGAGATATCCATTGGCAAGATGGCGTAAGAGGAGTGAGAGAGCGAGACTTCCCAATGAAATAATGAGCAACACGATGGTAACTTGTACGTGACTCAGTCCAAGTTTAAGCAACAAATGGTGCATGTGATTCTTATCTGCACTGAAAGGCGATTTCTTTTGCTTGATACGTGTGAGCATCACTCTCACAGTGTCAAACAAGGGAACCACAAGCAAACCTATCATAAAAGCCGGTGCTGATGGGATGTGAGCCACACCGCTCAGGGTGGTGTTAATTTCGCAAAAACGAAATACAAACAGTGTAATCATGTATCCCAAAAGCAAGGAACCGGAGTCGCCCATAAATATCTTGTGAAGAGTGCGGCCAAATACATTGTATATGAAAAACACAGCTAATGAGCCAATCAGACAGTATCCTAAGATTGCAAGATGTATTTCACCTATATACTGAAAATAGAGGGCAAAGAACAGGCTATAAAGCATTCCTAGTCCGGAAGCAAGACCATCCACTCCGTCTATCAAATTAAGTGAATTAACAATGGCCACAAATACAAAAAAGGAGAGGAAATAACTCATCCAGTCGGGTAGGGTTTGAATGCCCCAAATCCCGTGTAAATGGGTTAATCGGATGTCGGCTAAGATGATTAAGAAAAATCCTGCAATGCATTCACCTGCAAGTTTCCATGTGGGTGATAAGTCTATCAAATCATCAATAAAACCGGTCATGAGAATGAGAAATACACCAATGAAAATGAATTGTGAGTGGTGTAATTGATTGTATTCAAAGAGGAGATAGGTGAGGATAAATGACATAAAAATGTCAATACCACCAATGTTTGGCACTTCTCCTTTATGACTCATACGTTTGTTGGGTTTTACAACAAAGTGGCGGGCTCGCGCTACTTTTAACACTACAGGCATAAAACATTGCCCTATGAAAAAAGAGAAAAACAGTATCAGAAAGGGATAGTTATATATTTGTTGTGATAAAAATTCCATTATATAATGTTATTTGGTCTTGTGATTTTTTAGATCCAATTGTTCGTATGGTGAGTTGTTACTGATATATTCGGGTACAATCTCTTTCATCTTTGACACAGCCAAGTAGGTCTTACCGGCTGTTGCCAATTCTACTAATTCATCCACTTGCTTGGACACTTCGTCAAAAGGAAATTCTCGCACTTTTGCCACCATTATCTTAGAATTGGTGGTGGGAATGGTTATTTCCTTTTTGTTGAGTAATTCTTCATAGAGTTTCTCGCCGGGACGCAATCCGGTGAACACAATTTTAATATCTATGCCGGGTGTGTAGCCGGATAGTCGAATCATTTTTTTTGCCAAATCAAGTATCTTTACCGGATGCCCCATGTCAAATACAAATATCTCGCCTCCTTCACCCATCAGGCCGGCTTCACACACTAAGGTGCATGCTTCCGGAATGGTCATGAAGTAACGAATGATGTCCGGGTGGGTCACAGTGACCGGACCGCCTTGTTCAATTTGTTTTTTGAAATAGGGAATTACTGAACCATTGCTGCCTAACACATTGCCAAAACGGGTGGTGATGAATTTTGTGCACTCCGAATCAGTTTGGATGGTTTTCTTAAACAACGATTGTACGTATATTTCTGCCACACGTTTAGTGGCTCCCATAATGTTGGTGGGATTGACAGCCTTATCTGTGCTGACCATCACAAAGCGCTTCACCCCATACAGAACAGCCATGTCGGCAAGATTTTTTGTGCCTAATACGTTGGCACGGATGGATTCACAAGGATGTTCTTCCATCAAGGGTACATGCTTGTAGGCGGCTGCGTGATATATAATGTCCGGACGAAACGTGTTCATAATTTCTTTCATGCGTTCTCGGTCACGAACGTCGGCTATGCAAGTGGCAAAATTTAAATCAGGAAATTGTGCGGCTAAGTCTAAACGTAAATCGTGTAGAGGAGATTCTGCTTGGTCTAACAGAACAATCAGATGGGGTTGATTTTGCGCTACTTGTCTCACTAATTCACTTCCAATGCTGCCCGCTGCCCCTGTCACCAATACAATGGCTTTGGATAATTGCTGTTTAAGGGGCTCTAAGTTTATCTGGATGGAAGGTCGTTCCAGTAAGTCTTCTATGCTGATATGCTTGATGTGAGTGGCTAAGGACACTCGCTGAGAAGTGAGCATTGTATTATCCCACTCCATGATAGAAGGAGCATACAACACCTTGATGTTGTTGTTGATAAAGATGTCCAAGTCGGTTGATGGATTGATGTCTTGCATCTTCAATGTGGAAACAATCACCTTGTCCACACGCATTCTACGCATTAGCGGAATGAGTTCTTCGTCTTTGGGGAACACCTTCATGCCCAAGATAAACCGGTTGGTGATCAGGTCTTTGTCGTCTATAAATCCTTCTATCTTATAACTTACATCTTCTAATGAACGCAACATCTTTGCTATGGCTATTCCGGATGAACGAGTTCCATAAATCATCACGCGCGTCATGTTGCCGGAATATAGATTGAGGTAATTCCAGATGGTTTTTACGCTGAAACGTAAGCCAAAAAGCAATAAAAAGGAGATGAGTGAATAAAGCAATATTTCTAAGGGGCTGAATATATAGGCTTGGTGTGTATAGTGTGCCACAGCATCTGCGATAAACAGTACCAGTGCATTCATCGCGATGGATAAAAACACTTTCATAATGTCCACAAAACCCGAATAACGGAGCACTCCGGAATAGGTGTGAAAAAGCCAGAATGAAAGTAATTGTACGCAAAGAATCACAAGCAGACGATATCCATAGGAAAATTGCTCTACAAGCACTATGTCTATCTCAAATTGTGACAAAAATAGCACAGTAAATAAAAAGGCTGATGTGCACAACAATAAGTCTATCAATAACACAATCCACCTTGAAATATATTTGAGTGACGTTAAATGAGAGAAAATGTCACTTTTCTTTAATGTGTCATACCTCCAAGTCATATTTTTTTATGCTGAGTTGCAGCCTATCTTGGCCACAGGCAAAGGTACAAAAAGATAAGCGGATAATCAAAATTAAGATGGCTATTTCTACATTTAGGGAGTATGTTTGAGTGAAAAGTGAAAATTGCGAGTAAGCAAGAGAAGAGAAAATTTCTTTACTCTTCCGAGCGTGAAAGGCTACGGGTAGGCGACCGAAGGTCGGGAATGCAATTTATATAAAAGTGAAAAGTATTTAATTTGTGTTTTTAAGGGTTTGTGATTTGTTTGTACACTTGTTGCATTTTGTTGTTGATTTGTTGGGTACACAGGTTTCCTATGCTTCCTTGGTGTGTGTGGTGCACTTGTCGTGTGGGTTGATAGGTTTTGTTTTGCACCTGCATTCCGACTGTTTTGTAGGCGTCTCTGAAAGGCATTCCGTTGAGCACTAATCGATTGACATCTTCCACAGTGAAAAGGTAGTCATATTTTTCATCGGATAGGATGTCTTTGTTGATTTGTAGGTTGCTCACCATAAATGTGGCCATATCGAGGCATTTTTTGAGTTCGACGATTGCCG
>CALGCU010000307.1 GCA_937886455.1 uncultured Bacteroidales bacterium
GGCACTCGCTGGGAAAAATATTGAAGTAAACTTCATATTTCTCGCTCGTTTGCGGTTTGCGCTATCTTTAAAGAAGATAGGCTACACCTCAGCATAAAAAATAAATGAATTTATTTTATTCTGCATTCGGTTTGCGCTATCTTTGTGCGTTGTTAGTTTAGTGTTTTAATAGTATTTTAATTAGTGTTTTAATAAATTGTCAGGGATTAAATAAGCAAAACAGACAAAATATGCGTATTGTAGTACAACGTGTGAGTAATGCCCGCGTGAGTGTATCGGGCACAGAAAAGGGTCGTATAGAGAAGGGGTTTTTGTTACTTGTAGGTGTGACCCACGAAGATACAGAAAGTGATGTAGCCTTGCTTGTGAAGAAGGTTGTTGGATTGCGTGTTTTCTCCGATGAAAACGACAAAATGAATCTTTCGTTGAAAGATGTTGGAGGGTCTGTATTGTCTGTTTCTCAGTTTACACTATACGGGGATTGCAAGAAGGGTAATCGTCCGAGTTTTATACGTGCAGCCGGTGCAGAACATGCATTGCATCTTTATGAGGTTTTCAATCAGCAATTGGAGTCTGAGGGGATTCATGTAGAGCGCGGGGAGTTTGGTGCTCACATGGAGGTGGAGTTGTTGAACGATGGTCCGGTGACTATACTATTAGAGACACCCATGGTTTAGAGTATAGACCATAACACTTACCAGTGCGCATTGATATACTCCATCAAAAATTGCTCGGTCAGTATGTGACAATTATGATAAAAGGAAATTGTCTTATTTATTTATAAGAGAAAGTTTGGGTGATTTTTTATGACCATCAATCCTTTTGCAGTTTTCCACCAATCCATTTTGTATACTGCAAAAACGAACCCAAGATTTGGAAAGACTGACACGAGTAAGACTTTTCCGAGTGTATTATATAATTGCGGTCCGATATAATTTGCCACGATGGAGTTGAACATCGGTTCCCATAGACCAAAACGCACCAGATAGGCATAGGCAAACAAAGCCGGAAGGAGAAGTCCCACCAGTATACCAATCCAGTATTTATCAAAAGGGCTATCTTGATTCATCAGAGTTCAGTGTTTTTAATTCATTTAAAAAGTCATAATCCGTCATATCAATTTTGGTAGGTACTATTGTGATGTATCCTTGTTGCATGAAGGTTTCATCCGTGTCAGCCGCATCCGGTTCTTGATTAAGGAACCTACCAGTCATCCAGAAATAAGCACGTCCGTGCGGGTCAATTCTTTTTTCAAACTCTTCTCCCCAATATCCTTTGCATTGGCGTGCAATCTTGACACCTTTGAGTTGTCCAGTAGGTGCATTTATGTTAAAGCAAGTGCCATAAGGGACATTGAGTTGGAGTATTTGTTGTGTGATAGGCACAATGTATTTAGCGAAGTGTGAGAAGTCGGCATTCATGGAGTGATCGTCCAATGAGAATCCGATGGATAGGACACCATTGGCACACCCTTCCATAGCTGCCCCCATTGTACCAGAATATATGACACTCAAGGCGGAGTTAGAACCATGATTTATACCTGTGACCAGAAGGTCGGGGCGTTTATCTTTGTAGAGTTGATTCATTGCAAGTTTGACACAATCAGCAGGTGTACCCGTAGAGACATACCGTGTGATTTGCGGAGTATCGTCCACAAGTTTCATTCGTATAGGTTCGTTAACCGTGAGCGCGCTTGATTGTCCCGATCGCGGTCCGTCAGGAGCCACCATGGTGACATGTCCGATAGACTGCATGAGGTGAGCTAAGATATTGATTCCTGGAGCATTGATACCGTCGTCGTTTGTGATAAGAATTTCCATTTTATTTGCGTATTATCTTTATATTTCAGGTTATAAGTGTAAAGCCTCCAAGCCAGAGAGGTTAAGAGTAGTAGAACGATTAACCGGTTTTCTTGGAGTAGCTTGGTGCACTAACTGTGCAAAAGCCTCGATGTGTTGTGGGGAAGTTCCGCAGCATCCACCAATGATATTTACCAATTGTTCATCCAAGAATGGTTTGATATGTGTAGCCATTATGTGTGGAGTTTCATCGTATTCACCGAAAACATTTGGCAATCCGGCATTCGGATAGGCGCTCACATAACAAGGTGCGATGCGTGCCAATTCCCTCAAGAAAGGTAGCATATCAGTAGCTCCAAAAGAGCAATTTAATCCGATGGAAAGCATATTGGCATGCTCAACCGATGTAAGGAAAGCGTCTATTGTTTGTCCAGAGAGAGTTCTTCCAGCTTTATCAGATAGCGTGGCTGACAACATAATTTCCACTTGTTTATTGGTGATGTTCATGGCTTGTTTTGCCGCATAGATGGCCGCCTTTGCATTCAGCGTATCAAATATCGTTTCTATAAGCAAAGCATCTACGCCACCACGTATGAGAGCAGTCATTTGTTGCGTGTAAGCCTCCGCCAGTTGGTCAAAATTCACCGCTCTATATGCCGGATCTTCCATGTCAGGCGAGATAGAAGCCGTCTTAGATGTCGGTCCGACAGATCCAACCACAAATCTCGGTTTCATCGGGTTACTTTGTGTCATTTTGTCCGCTTCTTTGCGTGCGATTTGTGCTGCTTGGAAGTTGATTTCCTCCACTACACTTTGCATTCCATAGTCAGCCATAGAAATGGTTTGTGAGTTGAATGAACATGTTTCAATAATATCCGCTCCCGCTTCAAGGTATTGACGATGGATTTCGGCGATGATGTGTGGTTGTGTGAGGCAAAGCAAGTCGTTGTTTCCTTTTTGTTTCTCCCGGATAGTTGCAAATCTATTGCCTCTAAAATCTTTTTCCTGCAGACCATACTTTTGAATCATTGTTCCCATTGCTCCATCCAGCACAAGAACCCTTTCGGCCAGCGTTTCTCTGAGTGTTTTTATTTTACTTTTTTCCATTTTTGAGTTTGTCCAATAGCAGGCGTACCAAGGTAACCCCTTACTTTTAGTATATTTTCAGACTCGAAGACCATGTATGCTTGGAAATATCTTCCAAATGAAGGATGATACAAGCGGTTGGTTTCCCATCTATTTTTATCCAGATTAAATATCAAGTTATAGGCAATGATAATCTCATAAGCTTTTCTTGAGCGCAGTTGCGGATCAGGATTTTTCTCATCCGTTCTTTCGGTTCCATCGGGGTTATTTGGCTGTGCGAGCCATATAATTTTAGCATCGTATCCCCCTTGTCCATTGCTATAGATTCTTACTTTAGCATCTTCACCCGACACATCATCTCGGAAGACATAGTCACCCAGTATAGCTTCCGGATTTATGCCCATGACAGTTGCTGTCATCATCACGGTCAGTATTGTCAGGAACCAGTGTTTCATAGCATGTTAATTAACTCACTTCATTGGAATAGTGACAAAAATAGTGCCGTTTTTAAAGCAAATGAATGAGTTTTTCCAAGCGAATACCTCTTGATCCCTTTAATAAGATATAGCGTTGGTGTAACGGATTATTCGCCAGATAATCGTATAGTTGTTCCACTGTGGCATAGGAGGGGTATTTTGCTTGTATTTCCCGGAAGGCTTTTCCCACCAGAATAACATTGTCAAAACCTTTTTCCTGTAATATATTTATAATGCGTTGGTGTTCATCATGTGTATGTTCTCCCAGTTCCAACATATCCCCCAAAATAAGTACCGGTTGGTCAAGATTCATTTGGTAGAAATTCTCAATTGCCGCCTGCATGCTTGTGGGGTTAGCATTATAAGCGTCCACGATGAGTTGATTTCTTCCCGTGTCCATCCACATGGAGCGGTTGTTGGTAGGAATATAATTTCCTATTCCCTGTTTTAATTGTTCCATAGACAGTCCGAACGCCTTTCCAATCGTGATTGCCGCCAATACATTTTCAGCATTATATGTGCCAGCCAATTGGGTATTGAGTGTGCAAACATGTTCATCTAATTTGACTTGCATTTTTAAGAAATGCCTACAATCCAACAATTTTCCTTGAACTTCAGCCGGATTATTTTTCATGCTATAGGTATGGGCAGGCAATCCTACAGCCATTTGAGACAGGTGTTCATTATCCTTATTTAAGAAGATAGCCCCATTGTTTTGTCTCAAGAAATCATAGAGTTCACCCTTAGTTTTTTTGACTCCCTCAAAGGAGCCGAATCCCTGTAAGTGAGCCATTCCGACATTTGTTATCAACCCAACATTTGGGCAGGCTATGTTCACTAATTCGGCTATATCACCGGGATGGCTTGCCCCCATTTCGATGATAGCCAATTCATGTTGGTCAGTCAATTGCAGGAGTGTGAGTGGTACTCCGATATGGTTATTTAGGTTTCCTTGCGTGTATAGTACATTATATTTTTGTGTAAGTACCGATGCTGTGAGTTCCTTAGTTGTGGTTTTTCCGTTTGTTCCCGTTATTGCGATGACGGGTTTACCCCATGCTATTCGGTGCATTTGTGCCAGTAGTTGCAGAGTTTTGAGCACA